>JALYRA010000170.1 GCA_030855545.1 Actinomycetota bacterium
GTTGCCGTAACCGCCCATCCAGCCGGCCACGATGACGACGCCGGAGGCCGACGCGACGACCGGCGTTCCGTTGCCGACGGCGAGGTCGATTCCCTCGTGCATTCGGCCCCAGCGCCAGCCGAAGCCGCTCGTGAGGATCCCGTGCACCGGCCAGACGTAGCCTGCGGCCGACGCAGCTCCGGTGGGAGCGGGCACGACGGCCGCGCTCTGAGCGGAGCGAATCCTTGCACCGAGGGTGGCGCTCTGCGCCTGCAGCTCGCGCATGTGCCCGATCGCCTGGTCCTTGTCCTCCTGGACACCGGCCAGCGTGTCGCGCTTGTCGCGCCGAGCGGTCGCGAGCTCGCGCTGGCTCCAGGCGAGCCGGTCGCGAACCGCGCGCTGCTCGGCCGTGCGGGCGGCGACCGTCTTTGTCGTCGCGGCCACCTCTTTACGCGTCCTCCGCGTCGAGTTCCGCGTCTCCTGCATCTGCAGCTTGGCGCCCTCGACCTCCTGCGCGATCCTGTCGTCGTGGCGGCCGATGTCGTCCAGGTACTCGAGCTGGTCGAGCAGGTCGGCGAAGCTCGACGCCTCGAGGACAACACTGAGCGGCGAGGTCGGATCGGTCGTATAGATCTCGATCAGCCGCTTGTTCAAGCGCAACACCGCCTCCTTGTGCTGGCGCTGGAGAAAGACGAGCTTGCGCGTCTGGAGGCTGTAGAGCTGGTTCAGTCGCTCGAGCTTGCGCTGATGGAGCGCCAGGACGTCTTCGAGCTGATCGAGCCGGGTCGCGGCGGTGTCGACGTCGGTCTGAAGCGCTCGGATCTTGTCAGAGACGACCTCGATCTCGGCCGTGAGCACGCCTTCCTTCTCGCGCGCGGCAGCGATCTTCTTCTCGAGGACGTCAATTCTCCCGTCGATGACCTCCTTCTTCGCGGCGGTTCCCCCCTCCTGACCAAAGGCGGGGGCGACCACGAACGGGAGCAAGGCCAGCACGAGGCCGACTGTGAGGCGAAGGCGCATCCGAGGGTAGTTTCGTCGGGGGGTCGGTCGTCCCTTCTGGGTCGACCAGCCTTCAGTGTAGCCCCGATTCTGCGGAAATCTACTGCGGCGTCGGTTCGGGCACGATCGCCGGCTCCGGCGGACTGCCCTCGTCCGGCGGCGGATACGGCTCGGGATTCATCGGCGGCGACGGCGGATCGAGCTCGTCCGGGGGCGGATAGGGCTCGGGCACCGGCGTCGGCACCTGCGGCTCGAGTGGCTCCATGCGTCCGAGTTACCCCGAACGCTCGACCTTCACACGTCCGGCTCCCTCGGCTCGTGGCTCGAGCGCGCGGAGCGCCTGGGCCGCCTCGCGGCGCAACGGCCCGACGAGCTTACGGTAGTCCTCGTCGGAGACCTTGCCGGTGCGGTGGTCGAACTCGAGCTCCTTCAGAGACGCCAACGCACGGTCGCGCACCTCGGCCAGCTCCAGCCGACGGCGTTCGAGCTCGCCCGGCTCTTCCAGCGCATCGAGCTCGGCCACCGGCTCGCGCAGGTACGGCAGCGCCACGAGGACGACGCACGCCGCGGTGAGCAAGGCGCCCAGCGCGAGCGCAACGCTCACGAGCGTGCGGGCGCTTCGGCGGTGCCGTACCGGAGGGCGAGGCGACGCTGCTCCCGCGCGTCGGGCCACAGCGTGATCAAGGAGCCGAGCACGAAGACGAGGCCGGCGAGCCAGATCAGGTTGACCAGCGGCTTGACGAACGCGCGGACATGAACGCTCCCGTCCGGATCGATCTGTCCGACGATCACGAAGAGATCCTCGCCGGTGAGGAGGTCGCTGCGAATGCCGACCTCGTTCGAGACCTGGCGTTCGGCCGTATAGGCGTTCTTGCCGGCTGCAAGGCTGCCGAGCGGCTCACCCCCACGCTCGACGTCGAACGCGGCGCGGATCTCGGTCGCGTTCGCGCCTTCCTTCTCCTCGATCCCTTGGTAGGTGAGCCGGTAGTCGCCGACAGCGAGCGTCTGGCCGCGCTCGAGTTGTTGCGGTGACTCTGCGACGGTGTCGTACGCGCTCGAGCCGATGACGCCGATCGCAAGCAGGACGATTGCCGCGTGGACGACGTAGCCGCCGTAGCGGCGACGGTTGCGCGCCACGAGCGCGGCGAAGGCGACCGGCCATGAGCCTCCGGAGAGCGCGCGGCGCGCTCTCGTTCCACGACCGAACTCGAGCGCGATCGACGCGAGCACGAAAGCCGCGAACGTGTAACCGATCAGCCCAGGGATCGACGATCCGGCCCCGAGCGCGAGCAGGACGAGTCCCGTCAGGATGGCGACACCGGCCGGCCAGGCGAACGTCAGGCCAAGGCCCCGAAGCGAGGCGCGCCGCCAGGCGACGAGCGGGCCGATCCCCATCAGGAAGAGGAGCGGCAGCCCGAAGACGCGGAGGAAGAAGTTGTAGTAGCCCGGGCCGACGATGCGCGACTGTCCCGTCACCGCTTCGCTCAGGATCGGATACGCGACGCCCCAGAGGATCGTCAGCGTCAGCGCGACGAGCAGCAGGTTGTTGTAGAGGAAGGTCGCCTCGCGGGAAACGAGCGACTCGAGCCGCGTCTTCGCCCGCAGCAGCGGCAGTCGCGCGAAGACGAGCGCGAGCGAGCCGAACACGACCACGCAGATGAAAAAGAGGAACCACGGCCCGATCGAGCTCTGCGTGAACGAGTGGATCGAGCTGATGATCCCCGAGCGGGTGAGAAACGTCCCGAAGAGCGAGAGGGAGAACGTCAGAATCACGAGCAGGACGTTCCACACCCGGAGCATCCCGCGCTTCTCCTGGATCATCACCGAGTGGAGGAACGCCGTCGCCGCGAGCCACGGCATCAGCGCGGCGTTCTCGACCGGATCCCAGGCGTAGTAGCCACCCCAACCGACCTCCTCGTAGGCCCAGTGGGCACCGAGCAGCTGGCCGACGCCGAGCGCTGTCCACGCGATCAGCGTCCAACGGCGCGTGGCCACGATCCACCGCTCGTCGACGCGACGCGCGAGCAGGGCTCCCATCGCGAACGCGAACGGCACCGTCAGGCCGACGTAGCCGAGGTAGAGCAACGGCGGGTGGGCCATCATGTACGGGTTCTGGAGGCTCGGATTGAGGCCGTTCCCGTCCGGCGGCGCCACCTGCGTTGCGAACGGCGTCGCCACGACGACGACGAGGAACGCGAAGAAGAGCGTCACCGAGCCGAGCACGGGCACGACCCAGGCGACGAGGTCGCGGGTGCTCCGGCGGTTGAGCAGCACTGCGGCCGCCCCGTATCCGGTCAGGATCAGGAGCCAGAGGAGGAGCGATCCCTCCTGGCCGCCCCAGAACGCCGAGAGCGTGTAGCCCGTCGGCAGCTCCCGGCTCGTGTGCTGCGCGACGTACGTGAAGGAGAAGTCGTTCCGGGCAAGCGCCGCGAAGAGGACGACGGCCGCGACGAGGCTCGTCCCGAAGGCGGCCACGAGCGCGTTCCGGGCGGAGGCAGCGAGCCGGCGCCGCCCCTTCCAGGCCGCGACCGACCCGGCGACGACCGCGTAGACCGCGAGTCCGAGCGTGGCGACGAGCGCGGCGCGGCCGAGCTCAGGCATCAGGGCGCACTAGCTCGGCTTGGCCGTGTACTTCGACGGGCACTTCGTCACGAGCGAGTCCTTCTGCGCGACGAAGACGCCGTTCCGCAGCTCGCCCTTGACGGAGACCTCGCGGCCGGCGCGGAACTGATCCGAGACCGAGCCCGTGTAGAGAACCTTGACCGTCTTGCCCGAAGCCCCGTCCCGGTCTCTGAGCGTGAAGCGGAGGCCGCTTCCGTACGCGTCGCCCCTGTACCCGGGCTGGACATGCCCCACGAGCGTGACGAACCCCGTCTTCCCGGCGAGCTCGCTGGGCGCGATCGACGGTGTGCCGCCGCCCGCGATCGAGGTGTAAAGCAGGAAGACCGCGAGCACTCCCGCGACCGAGAGCGCGATGACGAGCCGCGCCGGATTGCGCTTCCGTGCCACGACCGAATCCTAGCTCGCGCTACGCGGAGCGGGGCGCAGTCTCGCGACGTGCGGGGATCCGGTACCCGTGGTCGTGGCAGAGCGAGCCTGGGGCGTCCTCGGTGAGGGCATCGCAATAGCCCTTGCCATAGGCGGCGCGCATGAACGCCGCGACGACCTCGAGGTTCCACTCGGCCACCTCGCCCGCCTCGCGCCAGAGGTCGGTGAGCCGGAGGTCGATATCGAGCTCGAGCAGGTCGATCCGGGTGGGTGCCTTTGTCGTGTCCATGTCGAAAAGCGTAGGACCCCCGTCGGACGACATGGCCCGCCCGTCCGTTACGGTCAGCGGCGATGGGTGCAATCCGCCT
>JALYRA010000175.1 GCA_030855545.1 Actinomycetota bacterium
GCGCTGCTGCCCGCGCCGGGGTCGTGCCCGTCGTGTCCGCCGGCAACGACTTCGACGAGTTCGGACGCGGGTCGGTCGGCTCGCCTGCGGCGACGCCGGAGGCGATCACGGTCGGCGCCGTCACGACGTCCCGAGGCGGTGCCGACGATGTCGTCGCGTCGTTCTCCTCCAGCGGCCCCACCCCGCTCTCGCTCCAGCTGAAGCCGGAGGTCAGCGCACCCGGCCAAGGGATCCTTTCGGCGGCACCCGGCGGCGCCTACGCGACGCTCTCCGGAACGAGCATGGCCGCGCCGCACGTCGCCGGCGCCGCAGCGCTTCTCCTCCAGCGCCATCCTGCGTGGACGCCCGCTCAGGTGAAGTCGGCCCTTGCACTGACCGGCGACGAAGCCTTCGCAGACGAGCGCAAGACGCAGCCGCTTTCGACGACACGTGGCGGCGGCGGGGTCGTCAACCTCGTCCGCGCCGACAACCCGCTCGTCTTCGCAGCTCCGGTCTCCCTCTCGTTCGGACTGATCGGGACGAACGAAAACGTGACGCGCACCGTCGATCTCACCGATGCGGGCGGGGGCGCCGGAGCCTGGAACGCCGCCGTCGAACGCCAGACGCCAACGGCGGGCGCGACCGTCGCGGTGCCAGCGGCCGTCACCGTTCCCGGCCGGCTTCAGGTCGCCGTCACGACGGCCGCCGCGACCGACGCCGAGCACACGGGCTACGTCGTGCTCACGCGCGGCGCCGAGCGCCGGCGGATCCCGTACTGGTTCCGTACCGGCGAGGCGTCGCTGAACGAGGTCGCGCGGAAGACACTGACACGACCTGGGACGTATAGCGCGACGACGAAGGGCGGCACGAGCCGCGTCTCGAGCTACCGCTACCCGGAGCGCCCCGCCGGGTTCGGCTTCGCCACCGAGCTCCCGGGTCCGGAGCGGGTCTACCGGATCACGCTCGCGCGACCGGCCGCGAACGTCGGCGTCGTGATCACCAAGCGCAGCAAGGGCGTTCGCGTCGAGCCGCGCATGGTGCACGCCGGTGACGAGCGGCGCCTCACAGGCTTCGCGGCGCTGCCGTACAACCTGAATCCGTACCTGCGCACCTTCGGAGACCTCGTGCTCGCCTCGGGGACGATCCTGCCCGCCGCCGGCGCCTACGACATCGTCTTCGACAGCCCGTCGGTGGCCCGCGCCGGCGCCTTCTCGTTCCGCTACTGGGTGAACGACGTCATCCCGCCGTCTGCAAGCCTGCGCACGCGCCTCGTCAAGGCGGGCGGTCCCGTGACGGTCGCCGTCGCCGACGGCGGCTCGGGCGTCGATCCCGCATCGCTCGTCGTCCGCGTCGACGGGCAGGAGCGCCGCGCGCGCCTCGCCGCCGGCCGCGTGCTCGTCCCGACCGCCGGGCTGCGCAAAGGACGGCACACGCTCCGCCTCCAGGTGTCCGACTACCAGGAGTCGCGGAACATGGAAAACGTCGCCCTGATCCTGCCGAACACGCGGATCCTGACCACCAGCTTCACCGTTCGCTAGCGACGATCCTTTTCGTAGGTCGGGAGCTTGTCGAGGTCACGCTGGACGCTCTCGGCGAACTCCTCCTCTTCCGACCGGATCACGGTGAAGCTCGCTTTGCGCTTGTCGCGTTCGCGCTTTCGCCGCGCGTCGGCACCGACGTAGGCGCTCACTCGCGACCATTCGGCGCCGATCACGACACCGACCGCAAGAGCGAGCAGCACGATCCAGGGCCAGCTCACACCGGAAGTGTACCCCCGCAGATCCTGAGCTACAGTGAATCCCGTGGCCCGGATCTCCCGCCTGCTGCTCCTGATCGCCGCTGTCGTCCTCGCGGCGCCCACGCTCGCACACGCGGAGGAGCGCACGCTCACCTTCACGACGCCCGCGATCTCGGTGGAGGGCTACGGGGTCGCGCAGCAGCCCATGCTCGCGCAGTCGCCCGCCTTCGACGGCTACGTCGTCGGGATGGAGGCGGAGGTCGTGGACGCGCAGGGCCGCGTGCAGGGCCGCGACAAGGTGATGCTGCACCACATCGTCTTCGCCAAGGTCGGCGTGCCCGACTACACCTGCGGTGGCTTCACCGAGCGCTTCTTCGCGGAGGGCGAGGAGCGGCTCGCGCTGTCGCTGCCGCGCGGTTACGGCTACGCGAACAAGGCGACCGACCGCTGGGGTCTTCTCTACATGCTGATGAACCACAAGCCGCAGCGGCTCAACGGCTACATCCGCTACACGGTGCGCTACGTCACCGGCGAGGCGCTCACGCCGGTGAAACCGGTCTGGCTCGACGTGCGCAACTGCTCCGGCCCGGATCCCGTCTTCGACGTGCCCGGCGGCGGCAAGAAGTTCTCGACGTTCACGAAGACCGCGGACTTCACGATGCCGGAGAGCGGCCGGCTCGTCTCGGGCGGCGGCCACCTGCACGGAGGGGGCGTCACGCTCGAGCTGCGAAATGCGACCTGCGGGACGAAACCGTTCGAGTCGCGCCCGAGTTGGGGCGGACCGAAGCCGAAGCCGCTCCTGCACGAGCCGGGCCCGACGAAGATGTCAGCGTTCCGCTCGACCGAGGGCATCCCGGTCGCGAAGGGCGACAAGCTGCGACTCGCTGCCGTCTACGACAACTCGGCGCCGCACACGCGGGCGATGGGGATCATGCTGCTCTTCCTTGCTCCGGCCGCGGTCTCGGGCTGCGGCGCGACGCCGGCGCTCGAGATCGACCTCGGCAAGCCGTCCACACCGCCGCCCTTCTCGATGCCTCTGCCGCGCGCCCCCAAGGGTCCCGTCTCGAAGACGACGTCCACCTTCGTCGGCGACTTCAGGTACGGGGCGGAGCGCGTGTCGCTCAAGCGCGGGCAGACGTTCACCTGGCGCTTCATGGGCCAGTTCCAGCACGACGTGACAGTGGTGGGAGGCCCGATCGGCTTCTCCGCGCCGTGGACGCAGACCGGCGTCTTCAAGCACCGCTTCACTAAGGCAGGGACCTACAGGCTTTTCTGCTCGCTGCACCCGGCGAAGATGGTGCAGGAAATCAGCGTCAAGTAGCCGGCGCGAGCGCGTCCGCCGCGAGGGGAACGAGCTCGAAGCGATCGACGTCGACGAGACCCTGATCGGTGATCTTCAGGCTCGGGATCACCGAGAGCGCGAGGAACGCGAGCGACTGGAACGGCGACTCGACCCGCGAGCCGAGCGCGTGCACGGCCGCGACGGTCTCCTCGCTCGCCTCGATCACCTGCGCGAGTGGCTGATCTGAAATCAGACCGGCGATCGGAAGCGGCAGTTCGGCCGTCACCGCGCCTCCGTCGACCACGACGAGTCCGCCGCCAAGCTCGACGAGCCGCTCGATCGCGGCAACCATGTCGTCGTCGCTCGCACCGACGACGACGAGGTTGTGCGCGTCGTGCGAGAAGGTCGACGCGAACGCGCCACGCGTGAGCCCGAATCCCTTGACAAAGCCGAGGCCGATTCGCCCGGTGCCGCGATGCCGCTCGATCACGGCGATCTTGGCCAGGTCGCGCGCCGGATCCGCAGAGCCTGTTGCGAGCTCCTCGACGAGCGACGCCGTCACGATTTGCCCCGGTACGAGGCCGATCACCCGAGCGAGTCCCCCCTCCCACTCGACGCGGAGGTCGCCCACGGACACGGGCCGGCTGCGCACGCTCTGGGTCACCCACTCCGGCACCGGCGTCGTCTCGATCTCCTCCACCGCACGCCCGCGCTTGAGCACGATCTCGGGGACGAACCGCTCGAGGTCGGGCAAGAGGAGAAGGTCGGCCTGATAGCCGGGCGCGATCGCTCCGAGCTTCGAGAGCCCGTGCCAGAGCGCCGAGTTGTGCGAGGCGAGCACGAGGGCGTCCTCGGGCGCCATCCCGTACGAGACGGCGTCGCGGACGATCGCGTTGATGTGGCCGTCCTGGGCGATGTGCTCGGGCTCGCGATCGTCGGTGCAGAAGGCCATTCGCGAGGGGCCGAACTCGTTCACGAGCGGCGCCAGCGCGCGGAGGTTCTTCGCCGCCGACGCCTCGCGGATCAGCAGCCACATGCCTGCGCGCAGGCGCTCCCTGCCCTCCTCGGCGGTGAACGCCTCGTGGTCGGAGCGGATCCCGGCGGCCGCGTACGCCTGCAGTGCGTGACCGAGCACGCCGGGGGCGTGACCGTCGACGTGCCCGGCCCCCTCGACGGCGAGCTTCGCGAGCTCGCTGTCGGCACCCGAGATGACCCCGGGGAAGTTCATCATCTCCGCGAGCCCGACCACGCGCGTTCGCCGCAGCAGGCTCTCGAGGTCGCCCGGCGTGAACGGCCGGCGCGGCGACTCGAACTGCGAAGCCGGCACGCACGAGGACGCTGTGAAGAAGACGTCCAGCGGCAGCTGCTCGCAGACGTCGACGAGCCAGTGGACACCGTCGGTGCCGAGGACGTTGGCGATCTCGTGCGGGTCGGCGACGACGGCCGTCGTGCCGAGCGGCAGCACGAGCCGCGCGAACTCGGACGGAAGCAGCTTCGAGGTCTCCAGGTGCATGTGCGCGTCGACGAACCCCGGCACGACGTACGCGCCGTCGGCAGCGAGCGTCTCAGCTCCCTCGTAAGCGCCGAGTCCGGCGACGAACCCGTCGCAGATCGCGACGTCGACGTCGAGCCACTCGCGCGTGAAGACGCTGAGCACGCGGCCACCCCGCACAACGAGGTCGGCGGGCTCGTCGCCGCGCGCCACGGCGAGCCGGCGCTTCAGGTTTTCGGTGCCCGCGTCGATATCCGCAGTATGAGCATGAACGCGCAGCTGCTCGTGGGCTACGCCGTCCTCTGGATTGTCCTGATCAAAGCGCTGTTCGTCCGCGCCCGCGTGATCCCGGCGGAGTGCCCGCGCTGCGGCAACTTCTACGAGCGGCGCGAGCTCGGCGGCTCGATCTGCCGCTGTCGAGACTAACCGACGACGGCCGCAGCGCCCGTCACGTCGAGCAGGGTGTCGACGATCGTCGAGAACGCCTCGCCTTTCTCGACATAGGCCGCGGCGCCGCGTGTGATCGCCTCGCGGTCGACCTGACCGCGCGCGAAGCCCGACAGAACGACCACAGCCGTCTCGGGCGCGCGCTCACGCAGCATGGGAATTGCCTGCAACCCGTCCAGCACCGGCATCGCCAGGTCGAGCACGATCGCGTCGGGTCGCTCGGCCACGACGAGCTCGATCGCCTGCGCGCCGTCGGCCGCCTCCGCGACGACGTCGAAGCGGCCGTCCTGCTCGAGAATCAGCCGCAGGAGCTGGCGGTACTCGGCAGTGTCGTCCGCGAGGACGATCCGAAGCTTCCCGCTCGCGCTCACGCGCGGGTGGTGACGACCGCCGCCGCTTCGCGCACCAGATCACCCGGCTGGAGCGCGCCCCGCGCGCCCGCGCTCTCGAGCAGCTCCGAGACCGTCTCCTGCGCCGCCTGAAGGGTGCTCGTAACCGCCTTCTGCGCCTCGTCCGTCCGCCCCGACTGCAGCGCGAGCTGGGCAAGCGCGAGCCCTTGCACGACGTCGTCGTGCAGCTCGAGCGCCCGCCGCCGCCGTTCCTCGAACTTCGTGCGGGCGTCGAGACGAAGCTCGAGCTCGTCCATCACGACCGCAGCGAGGTCCTCGAGCATCTGCACCTCCGCTTCGGTCACCTCGCGCGGCCGGATGTCGATCACGTTGAGCGTGCCGAGGTTGAACCCGTCGCTCGTCGTCAGCGGCACGCCGAAGTAGAAGCGGAGGCCGAGCTCGCCGGCCACGAGTGGGTTGTCGATCGTGCGGACGTCGATCTCCGCGTTGGTCACGAGCCACGGCTCGACCTCACAGACGGCGGAGGCGCAGAGACCGGGGTCGCGGCCGATCTCCTCGGCGTCGATCCCGTGCGCTGACTTGAACCAGATCCGGTCGTGGTCGACGATGCTGATGATCGAGATCGGCACGTCGAAGAGGCGCGCGGCGAGCGCAGTGATCCGGTCGAACGCGCCGTCGGGCGGGGTGTCGAGGATGTCGTAGCGGCGGACCGCGTCGAGGCGCGCGTCCTCGTTGTCGGGGATCTTGCCTGCCGCTTCTGTGCCCGTGGTCACCGCGCGAAGCGTAGCGTCACTCGTCGGAGGCGGCGACCCGCGCGGGCAGGAGCTGGTGACCTGTGACGATCGCCTCGGCGACGTCGACGACCTTGCTTCCGGTCGTTCGAGCCTGCGCGCGGAGGAGCTCGAACGCCTGCTGCTCGTCAATCCGGTGGCGCTCCATCAGGATGCCCTTCGCCCGCTCGGCGACCGCACGCCGCCCGAACGCGCCTTCCAGGTTGTGGAAATCTGCGAAGCGCCGGAGGACGATGTCGAGCGCGCCCTCGAGCTCCTCGGCCTCGCCATTTGCGATGTAGGCGAAGACGCCGCGCCGCGCCGCCTGCTTGATGAATTCCGCGTCTTCGACCTCGAGGACGGCGATCACCGGGCAGGCCGCTTCCTGGACGATGCTGGCGATCAGCCGCAGCGCGTGCTCGGTGCTCTGGCCGAGCGCGACGAGAGCCACGTCGGGCTTCGTCTGAGCGGTCAGCGTCGCGACGTCCTCCACCTTCAACTCGCGAGCGATCACGTTGTGCCCGAGGTTCTCGACGACCCGCTGGAGGGCGTCGAGGCGGTCCGGACTCTCGTTCGCGATCAGGACGCGGAGTGGCTCTGGTCGTTCCATCTCCATAAGGCTGTGACCGAATCTAGCACTGAGGCAAGATTGCGGCTATTCTTTGCCTGTCTTCGGCCCCAGCCTCCGGCCGACTCCGACCTCAGCAAACGGTCGGGCCGCGATCAATAACGCCGGGGGGTCGGAATGATCGACACCGAGTCGAAGCCGTTGAATGGCGAGTGCGCCGTGTCTTGGACGCGCCTCAAGAACGGAACGGTCTTCCTGCGCGTTGCCGGCGAGGTCGACCTGCACACCGCTCCGATGCTCCGGCGCACGCTTGCCGAGGTGCTCACAGACGAGGCAGCCGCTCCGGCTCTCGTCATCGATCTCTGCGAATGCGATTTCCTCGACTCGGCCGCAGTCGGCGTCCTCGTCGAGGCGGACTCGCAGGTGCAGCGCGCAGGCGGTCGGCTGGCACTTGTCGCCCCCCGCCCCGAGATCCGCAAGGTGTTCGAGCTGACCGGGCTCGATCGCCTGCTCGTCATCCACGACTCGCGCCAGTCGGCGCTCGGGATTCCGCTCGATGCGTAGCGCGTCGGACCGCGAGGCACGGCAGCAGGTGCTCACGCGCTCGTTCAACGAGTGGATCGAGGGCGCGAACGAGAGCATGGGTCCACACCCGGGCACCGACCCGTTCCGGTGCGAGTGCGGCGACGGCGAGTGCTCGCATGCGATCGAGTTGACGCGGTCCGAGTACGCGCACGTGCGCTCGTCCGCGACCCGCTTCGCGATCGCGCCGAACCACGAGAACCCGGAGTCCGACCGCGTGGTCTCAGAGGACGAGCGCTACTCGGTCGTCGAGAAGCTCGTCGGGCGGGCGTCGAACCACGCCTGGAACGGGTACTCCCGATGAGCGCAGGCGTCCGCTCCGAGATCTTCCGCGAGGTGAACGAGCGGATCGCTCGCATCACAGGCGCCTGGGAGTGGCACTCGATGCAGGGCTTCTTGTGCGAGTGCGCCGGGAACGAGTGCGTCCAGTCGGTCACGCTGACGCGGTCGCAGTACGCGAGCGTCCGTAGCGGAGCCGGACGCTTCCTGATGGTCTCCGGTCACGATCACGTGGACGACGACCGGATCCTGGAGAACCACACCGAGTTCGTCGTCGTGGAGAAGCTGGGATCGCTCGAGGCGGTTAGTGCACCTTCATCGGGAGCCTCGACAGAGACTCGCCCCCCGCCTCCGTAACGAGCCACGTGTCCTGCATATAGAGGCACGCCTTCCCGTCCGGGGCGATTGCGTGCGGGTGCATCGACAGCACCATCCCCGCGCGGAGCACCGTCTCGAGCCCCTCACCGACGCGCGGATGCTCGATCATCGTCATCCCGATCGAGTGACCGGTGATGTGGCCGAGGTGGAAGCCGCGGCCGTGAAACCCTTTCGCAACGGCGCGGTGGACGTCGTGAGCCGTCGCGCCGTCGCGCATCGCTTCGCGCGCCGCGGCGTGGTACTCGCCGTACGCCTCCACCATCGGCTCGACCTCCGGCGGCGTCACACCGATCGCACGCGAAACCTCGACCCAATGCATGCCGGGGCCGGCGACCTCGAGCGACGGCAGCACGAACTCGCCGAGCGTCGTCTCCTTCTTCGCGATCCCGAACTCCGGGCCGATCAGCACCATGTTCATCGTCAGCCGGCCGCAGCCCCGCTCGACAAAGAGCTCCTCAGCCGGCGCCATCACCTCGGCGGCCGTCTTGCCCGGCTCGTACGCGGCGAGGAACGCCTCGAATCCGTCCTCGTTTATCCGGACGCTCTCGCGGACCGATTCGAGCTCCGCGTCGCTCTTGACGGCGCGTGCGAGGTCGAACTCGGCGTCGAACGGCACCAGGTCGATGTCCTCGAGAGCGCGGTAGTCGCGGACGCTCATGATGTAGTCGAGCCCGTAGACGCCGACGCGCTTCCAGCCCTTGTCCCCTGCCGTCGCGGCGATGTGCTCGCCCGGGCGGTCGTGGAAGACCTGCTCGAGCTGCGCCGTTCCGTGCTCGCCGACGTAGCGCGCCTCGGTTGGGAAGACGATCTGCGGCTCCCCGTCCGCCGGGACGACGACGTAGGCGTACCGGTGGACGATCTGGAAGCCGGAGAGGTACGTCACCGAGCCCTCGAAGCCGCTGTACTCGCTCCCCGAGACGATCAGGGCGTCGAGATCGTTTTCGGCCATCGCCGCGCGGACGTTCGCGTAGCGGCGTGTCAGCTCTGAATCCACGAAGCCTCCATTCCTTTGATCAGGGCCACGACGGCCTCGTTGAGCGGGGTCGGGACGCCGTGCTCGCGCCCAAAGCGGACGATGCCGCCGTTCAGATAGTCGACCTCGGTCTGCCGGCGCGCCTCGACATCCTGGAGCATCGACGCCTTGTGGCCGTAGGCGACCTCCGGCTTGGCGGCGTGGTCGATCAGGTCCTCGGGGTCGGCGTCGAGCACGATCCCCTGCACGGCTGCAACCGCCTTGCCCTCGTCGACGAGGCCGCTGACGAGCCGGCGCAGGTCGGGTCGCTCGCAGACACGGCCGTGCGTGAGGCCGGTGAGGGCGCCGATCGGGTTCGTCGAGGCGTTGAAGATCACCTTGCGCCACTGCGCCCCACGCGCGTCGTCGACCGCGTTCGCGGGCATGCCGCCGCGCGTGCAGGCATCGGCGAGCCGCTCGATCTCATCGCGGTGTGCGGGACTTGGCTCGAAGGGGCCGAACGTGGTGTCGCCCTTGACATCCCACTGCACGACGCCCGGCTCGAGAATCTTCCCGGCCGGAAAGGTGGTGCCGCGAATGACGCGCGCGGCGTGCGGGGCAATCGCCTCCTCGTTGCCGACGCCGTTCTGCACCGACGCGACGGCGCCGTCGGCGAACGCGCGGGAGGTCGCCGCGATGGCGGCCTCAGTGTGCATCGCCTTCGTCGCGACGATCCCGAAGTCACAGGCGGGCAGCTCGGACGCGTCGCTCGTCGCGCGGAGCGCGGTCGCGTGCACCTCACCCGCGCCCGTCAGCCGCAAGCCGTTCGCGTTGATCGCGTCCACGTGCGTCTGGGCGAGGTCGTAGGCCCAGACCTCGACGTCGTCCAGGCGCGCCAGGTTCGCCGCGAACAGCGAGCCGACGGCGCCGCACCCGACGATGCAGATCCTCATACGCCCCGTCTCCGCTGGAGACCAGCCTCGCGTCCGCCCGTCAGGCCGGAAGGCCGCAGGATCAGCACGAGCGCCATCAGCGCGCCGACGACGACGAGCCGCGTGCCGGTGGGGGCTTCGACGAAGAGCGAGCCCTCCTCGGCCTTTGTTAGAAGCGAGTCGAGCGCGCTGACCGCCAGTGCTCCGACCACCGCGCCCCACAGGCTCGTGATCCCGCCGACGACGAGCATCGCGAGCGTGAGGAACGTCAGCTCCAGATAGACCTGCTCGGTCGTGATCGAGCCGAGCATGTGGACGAGGAGGCCGCCGGCGAATCCCGCCAGGGCGCCGGAGAGCGTGAACGCCCAGAGCCGCTGCCGGTGCACGCTGATGCCGACCGCCTGCGCAGCAGCCGGATCCTCCCGTGTCGCGCGCACGAGCCGACCCGGACGGCTCTGCTGGTAGAGCCAAGCAGCGGTGACGACGACGAGCGCGCCGACGGTGGCCTGGAGGGCGCCGGTCGTCTCGGGGACGAGCGAGAGGGTGGTCGCCCCCGGGCCGATCCGCGTCCACTCGCGCAGGAGGTTGTGGGTGATCTCGAGCACGGCGAAGGTCGCGATGCCGGCTGCGAGTCCGGAGAGGCGCATCAGCGGCAGACCGACGAGGAGTGCCAGCGCCGCCCCGGCGGCGGCCGCGGCGAGCAGCGAGGCGAGGTTCCCCACCGTGGTGTCCCGGAGGAACGGAAAGAGGTCGGGAAGCACCAACGTCTTCGACTCGCGCGGGACCGACAGCACGCCCGCTGCGAAGGCGCCGACGGCGACGAAGCTGATCTGGCCGAACGAGAGGACGCCGGAGTTGCCGACGAACACGTAGATGGCGACCACCATCGCGACCGCGACCAGCGCGCTCAGGAAGTGGATTTCGTTCGCGCGCGACGCGAAGCTCCCGAGTACGCCGACGAGCACGATCGCCGCCGCGGGAATGACCAGCTGCGCGACGGCGGCGCCGCGCCTCATGCCCGCTCCACCGCAGGGACGCGGCGCCCGTACAGCCCGTCCGGCCGGAGGACGAGCACGAGGATGACGAGCGCGAAGACCGCGGAGGGTAGGAACACCGTCTTGTCGGTGGGCAGCGCGCCGTTGATGACACCGCTCGCGAAGCCGATCGAGAAGCCGCCGAGCGCAGCCGTCCAGAGGCGGTCGATGCCGCCGACGACCACGCCGACGAGGACAACGATCGTCTCCTGCAGTGCGAAGTCCGGCGCCACGAGCGGTTGCTGCACCGTCAGGATCACCGCCACCGTCGCCGCGAGCAGGCCGGAAAGGACGACCGCAGAGCCGATCACGCGATCCGCGCGGACGCCGAGCAGGCGCGCGGTGCGGAAG
>JALYRA010000182.1 GCA_030855545.1 Actinomycetota bacterium
TCCGACGATCAGAGCAGCTCGTTCGCGCTCCGGATCCAGTGCGGCTAGCGCCGACCCGATCGCGTCGGCGGGAACGCCGCGTCCTTCGAGGTCGTGGCGGATCAGCGCGTCGCCGGCGGCGCGGGCCGCGAGCTGCTCCGCCCTCGTTCGTGCGAAGCGCTCGTCGTCCACGTACCCGATCCGCTCGAGGGTCTCGAGCGCCTCGCTGCGTGCGGCCTCCCCCAGGCCGCGGCGGGCGCGCCGGGCGTCGAGCTCCGCGCTCGAGCGGTCTCGTTGGCGCAGAGCGCGAACTGCCGTCTCGACGGCGTCCTCGTCGCGCGACGCCAACCGTTACGCCGCCGAAGCGGCTTCCTCCACGACCTCGACCTCGACCTCGTCCTCGTCGACCACTGGGGTCGCCTGCTCGGATGGCGCCGCGCTCGGCAAGAGCCGCGCCGAGACGGCCTGCTCCGGACCCGCCTGCGCCTGGATCTGCTGGAGGATCTGCTGCACGAGGTCAGGATGCTCCTTCAGGAACGAGGCGGCGTTCTGGCGTCCCTGGCCGAGGCGTTCGTCGCCGAAGCTGAAGTACGAGCCGGACTTCGCGACGATCTTCCGCTCGATGCCGACGTCGAGCACCGTGCTCTCCCACGAGATCCCGGAGCCGTAGATGATGTCGAACTCGGCCTGCTTGAACGGCGGCGCGACCTTGTTCTTGACCACCTTGACGCGAACGCGGTTGCCGTAGGCCTCAGTGCCGTCCTTCAGTGTCTCGATCCGGCGGATGTCGAGCCGCACGGAGGCGTAGAACTTGAGCGCGCGACCTCCGGGCGTCGTCTCGGGACTGCCGAACATGACGCCGATCTTCTCGCGCAACTGGTTCGTGAAGAGGCAGATCGTGTCGGTGCGGTTGAGCGTGCCGGCGAGCTTCCGCAGCGCCTGGCTCATCAACCGGGCCTGCAGGCCGACGTGGGTGTCGCCCATCTCGCCCTCGATCTCGGCCTTCGGCGTCAGCGCCGCGACCGAGTCGACAGCGACGACGTCGAGCGCTCCCGAGCGGACGAGCAGCTCGGTGATCTCGAGCGCCTGCTCGCCCGTGTCGGGCTGCGACACGAGCAGGTCATCGACGTTGACGCCGATCTTGCGCGCGTACTGCGGGTCCATCGCGTGCTCGGCGTCGATGAAGGCACAGATGCCGCCGCGCCGCTGCGCCTCGGCGATCACGTGGTAGACGAGCGTCGTCTTGCCCGAGCTCTCCGGGCCGAAGACCTCCACGACGCGGCCGCGCGGAAGACCGCCGATCCCGAGCGCGAGGTCGAGCACGAGCGAGCCGGTCGAGATCGCTCCGATCTGCACCTGGGCCTGGTCGCTCATCTTCATGACCGAGCCTTTTCCGAACTGTCGCTCGATCTGCCCGAGGGCGACGTCGAGAGCTTCCTCGCGGTTCATGGACTCATCCTCCTAGCGAAAACGAATGCGGACGCAATAGGAAAGCAGCAGCCTCGGACGGACTGAAGCCTCGCTGCCTGATCTAGCGCCACGCTAGCGGCCGAGCTCACACTGCTTGGTCACGATTCTGTGCCAAAAGACGCCGCACGAGATGGAGCGACGCGACGACGGAACGCCGCCGGATCGAGTCGCGGTCGCCGGGAAAGCTGAACGACCCGCCGCGGCTCCCGTCGGGAGTCTCGGCGTGGAAGTAGACGAGTCCGACCGGCTTCTCCTCGGTGCCGCCACCCGGGCCGGCGATTCCGGTCACCGAGACGGCGACGTCGACCCCCAGCCGTTCGCGGGCTCCCCGGGTCATCGCCTCGGCCACCTCGGCCGAGACTGCGCCGTGCTCCTCGATCAGCGCGACCGGGACGCCGAGAGACGCGATCTTGGCGTCGTTCGAGTAGGCGACGATGCCGCCGGCGACGACGTCCGTCGAGCCGGGGATCGCAGTCAGCCCGGCCGCGACGAGTCCGCCCGTGCAGGACTCCGCGGTTGCGAGCTTCCAGCCGCGCTCGCGGCAGCCGTCGAGCACGATCTCCTCGACGGCGCGCCCGTCTGAGGAGTAGAGGAACTTGCCGAGCCGGTCCGCAAGCTCCTGCTCCATTCCGAGCAGCTGTTTCTCCGCGGCGGGCTCTGCGACGAGATCGACGTGGATCTCGAAGTTGCGGGCGCAGATCGTGACCTCCAGCCCGTCACCGTCGCCGCCCGCGGCCTCGAACGCCTGCGCCACCTGGGACTCTCCCGGCCCGAAGAAGCGAAGCGTTCGCCGGAGCGGCGGACGTCCCCGGTCGAGCACGCGGCGGATCTCGGGTGTCTCGAGTGCCTTCGGCCAGAGCCGCTGCAACTCGGGCGGTGGGCCGGGAAGCACGATCACCGGCGTCCCAGCCGCCTGGATCACGAGCCCGGGAGCGGTGCCGGCAAGCCCGATCACCGTGGCCGTCTCGGGCACGGTCGCCTGCTTCGTGACGCCCTCCTGGAAATCCGCATAGGGACGCTTCATCCGCTCGGCGACCATGCGCGACACGCCCTCGATCCGCTCCTCGAGCTCGGCGTCGACCCGCAACGACAGCCCGGCAACCTTGGCGACGACCTCGACGGTGCGGTCGTCGTGCGTCGGCCCCAACCCGCCGGAGGTGACGACGAGATCGGCGTCGGCGACGGCTTCGCGTACGGCCGACTCGAGCTCGCGGGCGTCGTCGCCGACGACGTGGATCCTGGTCGGCTCGAGACCCAGCGCGAGGAGCGAGCGCGCGAGGAAGGGACCGTTCAGATCGGTGCGCTCGCCGCGGACGAGCTCGCTGCCGGTGACGACGATCACCGCGCGGGGGCGGCCGCCGGGCTCGCTCAAGTCGGGTCGGCGGAGAAGATCTTCTTCGCGGTCACGAAGACGCCCTGCGCCTTGACCGCGGGCCGGAGCTGCACCCGGTTGCCGTTCAGCTTCACGACAACGTTCTGCGGCGACTCGAGCTGGAGCCAGAGCACCTTGCCGTCGAAGCGCTGCGTCTGCCGGTGCTCGAGCGTGCCCTGATAGAGCACGTTGCCGACGACGCTGCCGGAACGGACGACCATGTACGAGTCGCCCTTCGTCGCCCGCAGCTCCAATCGGGCCGTTCCCGCGGCCTGCGGCGCCTGAACGACCGCTGCCGGCTGAGTCGGTTGGTTGAGGCCCCGGACGGGCTCCTTCTCGGCGCCGCCAAAGCGCCACGCGACGATCACAAGCGCCGTCACGACCCCGATCGCGGTCAGCGCGAGCAGGACGATGTTCGATTCACGTCGGTCGGAGCGCCGGGCCCTCGCGGCGGGCACACGGCGCGGCGCGCGCATGGGCGCGTCGTCCTCCCCGGTCACGTAGCGCGAGTTGTACTCATCGACGTAGAGCTGACCGTCGAGGCCGAGATACTCGGCGTAGGAGCGGAGAAACCCCTTGATGTAGGTGTGCGAGGGGAGCAGCTCGAACCGCTCGTCCTCGAGCGCGCGCAGGTACTTGCCGCGGATCTTGGTGCCGTGCTCCGCGTCGGCGATCTCGATCACGCGACGGAGACGGGCCTCGCGGAGGCTGGTGCCGATCTCGAACACCGCCGCATGGTAGCGGCCCTGTCTCGAAGCGCCTAGTCCGCGACCAGGGACAACACCAGATAGACACCAACCGAACCCGCCGCGGTCACCGCGAGCAGGAGGCCGAGCAAGCCGAGCAGGCGGCCGAGCCGCGCGGTTCTCGTGCCTCTCGGATGGCCGAGCGTCGGCGCGAGCCGAGAGCGGGCGCGGCGGGCGAGCACGATCCCGGTCAGGCCAAACAGCGCCGCCACCGGAATCGCCGCGGAGGCGTGGAGCAGCTCGTAGGTTTTCGACCAGCGCGTCGCTGCGATCGCGGCGGGCAGCGTCGCGATCGCGAGGAAGCCGGCCACGACTGACGCGCGCGCGCTCCCCGGGCGGGGCGGAACGCCGTTGGAGCTCACTGCTTCTTGTAGGGGCGACCGACGGCGGCCGGCGGAATCGAGCGGCCGATGACACCGGCGACCGCGATCAGCGTCAGGACGTAGGGAAGCGCCTGGAAGAGGACGGCGGCGGATTCGGAGTACTCGGGCAGGCGTTGTGCGAGCGCGCTCGAGAAGCCGAAGAGGAGCGCTGCCGCGGCGGCTCCCCACGGTTTCCAGTTGCCGAAGATGACCGCGGCGAGCGCGATGAAGCCGCGACCGACGGTCATGTTCTGGTTGAACGAGTTGACGAAGCCGATCGAGAGGTAAGCCCCGCCGAGCGCCGCCAGGATGCCCGAGAGAACGACCGCCGCGTACCTCGTCTTGTAGACCGAGATCCCGACCGTGTCGGCGGCGCGGGGATGCTCGCCCACGGCCCGGATACGGAGGCCGATAGGCGTCTTGAAGAGCACGACCCATGTGGTCACGATCGTCAGGAACGCCAGCCAGATCATCAGGTTCAGCTGGCCCAGCACCGGCCCGATGAAGTACCAGTTCTCGAGAAAGCTCAAATGGACCTCGGGGATGCCGGGAATATCCGGCGGAGTTCCCTCGCCGCCGTAGATGTCGATGAAGAGGTACCCGGTGACGCCGAGCGAGAGGAAGTTGATCGCCGTGCCGCCGACGATCTGGTCGGCGCGCAGGTGGATTGCGAAGAACGCGTGGATAAGGGCAAAAGCGGCACCCGAGAGCGCGGCGCAGAGCAGGCCGAGCGGCCACGAGTTGAACTTGTCGGCGCCGAGGATGCCGAAGAACGCGCCCGAGAGCATCATGCCCTCGAGCCCGATGTTCACGACGCCGCTCCGCTCGGAGAAGATGCCGCCCATCGCGGCGAAGGCGAGCGGCGTCGCGTAGCGGAGCATGGCGGCGGTCAGCGCCGACCAGACGACGACCTGATCGAGGTTCGTCTCGCTCGAGCGGGTGGCGAGGTAGCCGAGCCCGATTCCGAGCGCGCCCGCAGCGACGGCCCCCCAGCCGAGCCGCCTCACCCCCTTTGTGATCGCCCAGACAC
>JALYRA010000251.1 GCA_030855545.1 Actinomycetota bacterium
GAGCAGCCGAGCCAGCTCGCCCGCGTGCGGGGTGAGGACGGCGCGCGCACCCCAGTCGCCGGGCTCGAGCTCGTGGAGCGCGTCCGCATCGAGGACGAGCGCGTGCTCGCCGGCGCCGAGCAGATCGGCACGGAGCCGCTTTGCGGCGGCGTCGCGCCCGAGCCCGGGGCCAATAGCGAGGGCACGCGCCTTCTTCGCCGCGTCGACCGCGTCCTCCCAGCGCAGCTTCACCGGCTCCAGGAGGCGGACCTCGACGACGGGAAGCGACGCCTCTGGGACGGCGACCGCGACGTAGCCCGCGTCGGCTCGAAGGACCGCCTCCGCGGCGAGGCAGACCGCTCCCGTCATTCCGGGCGCGCCGCCTGCGATGAGAACCGCGCCCGCGCTGTACTTGTTGTCTTCCGGCCCCCGGCGCGGGACGAGGTCGAGCACCTCACGAGTGACCCGGCGGTGGTGAGTCTCCCTCTGACCCAGTCCGATGTCAGCCACCGTGACGTGACCAGCACGGTGCATGCCCGGCGCCACCGCGAGACCGACCTTGCGGCCGTGGAACGCCAGCGTCGCGGTCGCACGGACCGCCTCGCCCGCGACCTCGCCGGTCGACGCGTTGACACCCGAAGGAACGTCGACCGCGAGCACGGGCACCCCCGCTGCGTTGATCCGCTCGATCGTGGCCGCCGCCTCCGCGCGCGGGACACCCTGGAACCCGGTTCCGAAAAGCGCATCGACGATCACGTCGGCCTGCTCGACGGCGGTCGTCTCGACCGCATCGCGGCCCTCAGCGCGCAGAATGCGTGCCGCGATCCGCCCGTCCTCGCCGTTCGAGCCGCCGCCGCAGACGACGGCGATGCGCTGGGCGTCGGGGAAGCGTCGAAGCACTTCGTGCGCGACCGCGGCTCCCGCCCGCTCGATCAGCTCCGAGACGTCGTGGCCCTCCTCTGCGGCGCGAGCCTCGTCGCCGGTATAGAGCGGCTCAAGCATCGCTGACGACGGCAACCGCCGAAGCAAGCTCGCGCGAGTGCGTCATCGAGAGATCGATCGCGCCTGCCTCGACCAGCTCCGCCCAGGCGGCGACGCGGCCCGAGAGCGCCACCGACGGCTTCGGTCGCCCGGCGATCTCGATGTCCGTCCACGCGAACGCGCGGGCGACGCCGAACCCGAGCGCCTTGCCGACCGCCTCCTTGCCGGCGAAGCGGCCCGCGTAGCTCTGGGCCGGGTTCTTGCGCGAGTCGCAGTAGGCCTGCTCGACCTGGGTGAAGCAGCGATCCTTGAAGCTCGCGTAGCGCGCGAGCGAGCGCCGAACCCGCTCGATCTCGATCAGATCGACGCCGACGCGCGTCATAGGCTTCGTTCGATCCAGTCGGGGACGCTGGCGATCGAGCTGAGGACGGCGTCCGGAATCACCGCCGAACGCTCGAGCAGCTCCGGCCGGAACTTCCCGGTACGAAGCAGCAGCGTCTTCATCCCGAAGAGCTGGGCGCCCCGAACGTCCTGCTCGAGGTCGTCGGTGACGAGCCAGGTCAGCTCGGGCTCGGCGTCGAGCGCGGCGAGCGCGGCCGCGAACGACGCGGCGCTCGGCTTGCCGATCACGGTCGCGTCGACGCCGGTGGCGAACTCGAGCGCGGCGACAAAGGCGCCGCCGTCGAGCATCGGCCCACGAGCGGTCTGCCACCACGGGTTCTTGTGCAGGCAGAAGAGGTCGGCGCCCGCCTGGATCTCGGAGAAGGCGCGGGCGAGATTCATGTGGCTGAAGACCTGGTTCGGCTCGGTCGACTCGTCGCAGCCGCCGACGAGAACAGCGTCGGCGTCTTCTCCGACGAGCTCGATACCCGCCAGGTCGGGCACGATCGACGACATCACGAGCGCGTAGACGCGGCGCCCGCCGAGCTCCTGCGCTGCGGCGGTCGGCGTCGTCTGCAGCTCCTCGTCCTCGAGCTCGATCCCCATCGCGCGCAAGTCGTCGGCGAGCTGGTGACGCGTCCGCGACGAGTTGTTCGTGACGAAGCGCAGACGGTGCCCCTCGGCCTGAAGGCGCGCGACCGCCTCCACCGCGCCGGGGATCGGCTCGCCCGAGACGTGGAGGACGCCGTCGACGTCCAGCAGAATGGCGGCCATGGAGCGAGATGCTATCCGGGTAACACGCTCGGTCGTGCTTCCGCTGAGCGATGTCCAGCTGCGCTTCTCGCGCTCGAGCGGCCCGGGCGGCCAGCACGCGAACACGGCGGAGACGCGCGTCGAGGCCGTGCTCGAGGTGGAGTCGTCAGCGGCGCTCTCCGCGGCGCAGAAGCGTCGCGTGATCGCGAAGGCAGGACCGACACTGCGCGCGATCGCACAGGACGAGCGCAGCCAGCTGCGGAACCGGGAGCTCGCGGTCGAGCGGCTCGTCGAGCAGTTGCGCGCTGCTCTGAAGGTCGAGCGAAGCCGCGTGGCGACGAAACCGACGAAGGCGTCGCGTGAACGCCGACTCGACTCGAAGAAACGGCGTTCGCAGACCAAGAAGCTGCGCCGCCCGCCCGATTAGACTCGCAGCGTGGACGTGCTCCGGCTCGCGAGCCTGCTCGAGGAGCTCCCGCCGGAGCGGACGCGGCTGCTCGACAACCTCGGCCGGCTGCGCCGCGAGGTCGGGCCGATCACGCCCGAGCTCTCCGATGCGCTCGCCGACCGGATGAACCTGCGCCACGGCGACGTGCACGAGGTCGTCTCCTTCTACTCGTTCCTCCAGGTACCGGTCGACGCGGTGCGCGTCTGCACCGGGCCGGTCTGCGACTGTGCGGGCTCGCGCGAGCTGCTGACAGTCGGCGCGATCGAGGTGCCCTGTCTCGGCCACTGCGACCTCGCCCCGGTCGTCATGCACGGCGACGACGTGGTCGGCGGCGTCCCGCACTCGACGAACGGCTTCCTGCTCGAGCCCGACGAGATCCGCGAGCCGCCCGAGCTGACGCAGGAAGAGGTGCTCGCGCGACTGGAGGCCTCCGGCCTGACGGGGATGGGCGGCGCCGGCTTCCCGACGTGGCGCAAGTGGGAGGCCGTTCAGCGCGAGCCCGGCCCACGCGTCCTGATCGTGAACGCGGACGAAGGCGAGCCCGGGACGATCAAGGATCGCTACGTGATGGAACTGCGCCCGCAGCTGCTCCTGGAGGGGCTCGCCGCCGCGATGCGCTTCTGCGAGACGGACGTCGCGTACATCTATCTCCGCGAGGAGTACGCCACCGCTCGCGCGCGTTTGCGAGAGGCGATCGCGGTGCGAGGGCTCCCGGTCGAGCTCGTCGTCGGCGCCGGCGCGTACATCTGCGGCGAGGAGACGGCGATGCTCGAGTCGATGGAGGGCCGCCGCGGGATGCCGCGCCTGAAGCCGCCGTTCCCGAGCCAGTCCGGCTACCTCGGCCTGCCGACACTGATCAACAACGTCGAGACGCTCGCGCACGTCGCGGCCGTCCTGCGCGGCGAGTGGCCCGGGACGCGGCTCTGGTCGGTCAGCGGCGCCGTCGCGAAGCCCGGCTGCTACGAGGCTCCGCTCGACATCACGCTCCGCAGCTTGATCGACGACTACGCGGGCGGGCTCACCGCCGAGCCGGGTGCCATCGTCCCCGGCGGCGCCGCGAGCGGAATCCTGCCGCCCGCCGCGCTCGACACACCGCTCACCCGCGAGGCCCTCGCCGAGTGGGGCTGCGGCGTCGGCTCGGCCGCCGTCCAGGTCTTCCCGAGCACGTACTCGCCGGTGCGCCTCCTCGCCGAGACGATGCGCTTCTTCGCCGAGGAGTCGTGCCAGAAGTGCACCCCGTGCCGGATCGGCAACCGCGCCCTGCACGCGGTCTTCGCCGGCGAGCGGACGATGACGCGCGACACGCTCGACGAGTGGCTGGAGGCGATGGCGCTGACCTCGATCTGCGGCCTCGGCCAGGCCGCACCGATCCCGGTCCGAAACGCCTTCGCACACTGGCCCGAGCTGTTCGAGAAGATGTCCACGTGATCGAGTTCAACCTCGACGGCCGGACGGCGAGCGCGAGCGACGGCGAGCTGCTCGTCCACGCGGCTGCTCGGAACGGCGTCTTCATCCCGACGCTCTGCCACGACGACAAGCTCGCGCCCTACGGCGGCTGCCGCATGTGCGTCGTCGGCGTCGAGGGCTCGCCACGGCCCATGCCCGCCTGCGCGACACGCGTCGCCGCCGGGATGGTCGTCTCGACGAACTCCAACGTCCCCCAGCTGCGGAAGACGCTGACGGAGATGCTCCTCTCCGAGCACCTGAACGCCGACCCCGGCGGCAGACCGAACGAGCTCACGGATCTCGCCGAGGAGCTGGGCGCGACGGCGCCGTTCCTCCTCCCCGACGCGAAGCGCGAGCCCTACGCCGACCGCAACAAGCTGATGGGCTACGAGCCGGACACGTGCATTCTCTGCAACCGCTGCGTTCGCTACACGCAGGAGGTGATGCAGTGCTCGGCGCTCTCGCTCGAGGGCCGCGGGCCCGAGGCGCGCATCGTCCCGACCTGGGAGCGAAGCTGGCTCGACACCGAGTGCGAGCTCTGCGGCGGTTGCCTCTCCACCTGCCCGACGGGCGCGATCTACGAGAAGTTCCTCGAGGGAGCGGGCGTGGAGGAGCGGGCGCTCGAACAGGTGAAGACGACCTGCACCTTCTGCGGCGTCGGCTGCCAGGTCGACCTGAACGTCGACCCCGAGACGAAGCGGATCGTCAAGGTGACGTCGAAGCCCGAGTACGTCTCGAACGAGGGGAACCTCTGCGTCAAGGGCCGCTTTGCCTTCAACTTCGTCCACCACCCGGACCGCCTGACCGAACCGCTCGTCAGAGGCGAGGACGGCGAGTTGCATGCAACCACATGGGAAACAGCACTCGAGGTCGCCGCAGCCGGGCTCAGGGGGGTGATGGAACGCCACTCTCCCCAGGCCCTCGGCGTGCTCGCCTCCGCGCGCCTGACGAACGAGGAGAACTACCTGATCCAGAAGCTCGCCCGGACCGGCCTCAAGACGCACTCCGTCCACTCGTGCGAGGCCACCTGACACGCTCCCACCCTTTACGGCCTGGTCAGGTCGCTCGGCAGAGGCGCAACCACCAACTCGATCCCGGAGATCGAGAACTGCCGCTTCCTGCTCGTGATCGGCTCGAACACGACGGAGGCGCACCCGGTGCTCGCGCTGCGGATCAAGAAGGCGGTGCGGAACGGCGCCACGCTCGTCGTCGCCGACCCGCGCGCGATCTGGCTGACGAAGCTCGCCACGCGCCACCTGCAGCTGCGGCCCGGCTCGGACGTCTGGCTGCTGAACGCGATCATGCACACGATCCTCGAGGAGGGCCTCCAGGACGACGCGTACATCGCCGCCCACTGCGAGGACTTCGAGTCGGTGCGCGAGGTCGTCTCCCGCT
>JALYRA010000265.1 GCA_030855545.1 Actinomycetota bacterium
GGACGACACCAAGCCGAATGGCCAGCCGCGACGCCGCCTCGACGTCTCCCGCGCCGAGGAGCTCTTCGGCTTCCGGGCGCGCACCGACTTCCGCGAGGGGCTCGAGCGCACGATCGCCTGGTTCCGCAGCGCCCATGCGTCGACTCTCGCGTAGCGCCCTCGTCGCCGCCGCGCGGCGGCAGCCCTGGTCTCCGCTCCTCGCCCTGATCGCGCTTCAGCTCGTCGGTGTCCTCCTCTTCGCTCTCTCCGTGCCACGGAATGGCTGGCTCTTCAACCATGGCGGCGACCAGCTCTGGTACGCGACGACCGGCTGGCTGCTCGCGCAGGGGGAGATGCCGATCCCGCACGTCTCGTTCGGCTGGCCGCTCGCGCTGGCCCCGTTCACCCTCGTGTCCGGGCGGGAGTTCGTCGGCCTGCTGCCGCCGCTCGTCCTCCTGAACGTCCTCGTCTTCAACCCGCTCGCGACTGTCGGCATGTATGGGATCGGCGCCCGGATTGGGGGCCGCGCGCTCGGATACTGGACGGCGACGCTCTGGGCATCTGCTCCCTTTGCACTCGTCCTGCTGACGTTCTCCAAGTACCACGAGGTGATCGTCGAGCAGTTTCTGCCGCAGGCGCTCGGACTGACGTCGCTCGCCGACTTCCCTTCGATGGTCCTGCTCATCGGCGCCGCGTTCTTCGCGCTTGTGGCGCTACAGGATCGCGACGTGAACACCGCGGTGCTCGCCGGGCTGCTGGCGGGTGCGGCGGTCTCGATCAAGCCTTCCAACGCGCTCTTCGTCGCCGGGATCGCTCTCGCGTGCGCGGTGGCGGCGCGGTTTCGCGAGGCGGCGGCCTTCGCGCTCGGCCTCGCCCCAAGCCTGCTCGTGCTCCTCGTCTGGAAGGTGAAGGGACTCGGCGAGCTGCCGGTCGCGGCGGGCGAGTCGGCGCGGCTCGCCGCCGGCCTATCGGCGGTCTCGCTCGACAGCTACGGCGACTTCGACTGGACGACGCTCCGCCGCAACATCGGCGACGTCGAAGAGGTGATCCGGGGCGGTCTGATCCTGTTGCTCGCCCCACTCGTCGGCGCGGTCGCGCTCGCGCGCAGGTCGTATCCGGCCGCGCTCCTCTGCGCCGGCTGGCTGGCCGCCTTCGTCCTCATCAAAGGCCCGTCACAGTTCGCGAGCACCGAAGGAGGAACGTTCTTCCGCCTGCTCACGCCCGCGTTCCCCGCGTACATCCTGCTCTCGGCGCTCGTGCCGCTCGTGCTCTTCGAGGCTGCCGGCGTCGCTCGCCGCGGTTCGGAGGTCACGCAGCGGTTCCGCATCGGTCGCCGCGCGCTCGTCGCCGGCGTCGTCGTGACAGGGGTGCTGCCCCTGCTCGCGGTCGTCGCTGCCGACCCGCTCGACGGGCCGGAGCGCGCCGTCCGTAACGGGAACACGCTCGTACCGGTCGATGGGCGGATCGGACTGAAAACCCAGCGGGAGGGTGCGGGTGTGACGTTGCGTTGGACTGACCCGTCGGACCGCTCGAGCAGCATTTTCTACATCGTCTACCGCGGCGAGCCCGGCTCGGCGACCCGGTGCTCGGACGACGGCGGCGCGGAGGTGTGCGAGCTCTCGATGACGCCGCTCGCCTCCACACGCGACCAGTCGTGGCAGGACGAGTCTCCCCCCGACGAAGCCGAGTACAGGATCGCGGTCGCGGCGAACTCGGTCGACGACCCGCTGCAGGGCGACGCCTTCCTCTTCAGCGAGCCGAGCGTGAGCTCTCGATCCGGCTAGCGCTCCGGTCCTGCAGGCGCTCCTCGAGCAATGCGAGCCGCTGCGCCAGGATCACGTTCTGGTCCGACAGCTTCGAGATCACCGTCGAGTAGTGAAGGAGCACAAGGAGGATGAAGAGCGTGCCGATCGCGAACAACACTGCGGGAGGATAGGTCGAGACTCCGACCCAGCCGGCGATCGTGTTCAGGCCGCCGCGCCATACGGAGAGGACGAGGAGGACGAGCCCCGTCAGGAGCCACAAGAGCGCGTACCGCTCGCGGAGCCTGCGGCTGCGGATCAGCTCGAAGACGACGAGGATGAGCAAGAGCGACGCGATCGTCGC
>JALYRA010000311.1 GCA_030855545.1 Actinomycetota bacterium
CGCCCCTACGGGGGCCGCTCGCGCACGCCGACCTGGCTTCGACCGCGCGCCGCGTCGGCGCTCCCTCGATCGGAGTCCGTCGCGCCGATCTGCTCGGCGTCCTGCTCGACGAGGTCGGCCCGGACACGATCCGATTCGGGGCCGAGGTGACGGGGTTCGAGCAGAACGCGGACGGCGTCGTCGCGCTGTTCTCCGACGGGGGGAGGGAGCGCGGCGATCTCCTGGTTGCGGCCGACGGGCTCCGGTCGACGTTGAGGGCGCAGGTCGTCGGGCCGTCCGAGCTCCTCTCGCCCGGCGTACTCATCTGTCAGGCGACCGTGGATCGCGCGGCACGCGCGGCGCCCGTCTTCGCGGAGACGTGGGATGCCGACATTCGACTCGGGTGCTACCCCGTGCGCGACGGGTTGTTCTGGTTCGCCTTCGTTCGTTCCGCCGACGTTGCGTCTTTCGGCCCCGACCTTCGCGCAGGGCTGCTCGCGCGAACGGTCGAGTGGACCGCGCCTGGACCGGAGTTGATCGAATCGACGCCTGCGACCTCTGTCGGCGCGGCGGAGGTCGTCGCCCGCCAGCCGCTCGAGCGCTGGAGCGCGGGCCGCGTCACGCTGCTCGGCGACGCGGCCCATGCAATGACGCCTTTCGGCGGCCAGGGGGCATGCCAGGCACTCGAGGACGCGGTCGTCGTCGCGGATTGCCTACGAACGGAACGCGATGTCGTCTCCGCGCTCCGCCGCTACGACGCACGGCGCGTGCCGCGGACGACCGAGATCTGGCGGCGCTCGTGGGCAGCCGCGACGTCGGCAGCCCGGAAGAGCCGCTCGATCGATCCGGGCCGGCGAGGCGACTTCGCCGCCACGTTCGAACGTGCGGTCTGGAAGCAGCTCGAGCAGACCATCGCCTACGAGTTCTGAACGCGGGCGGCCGGGCGGGCCTCGGAAGGCGACTCGCCCTCGACGCCGACGTCCGGGAGCCACTGCAGGAACGAAGGCAGGTACCAGTTGCGCTCGCCGAGGAGCTTCATTCCGGCAGGCACGAGCACAGACCGGATGAGCGTCGCGTCGATGAAGAGGGCGGCGGCGATGCCGAAGCCCATCTGCTGGAACATCACGAGGTCGCCCATCGCGAAGCCGGAGAAGACGGCGATGATGATGAGCGCCGCGCCGGTGATCAGTCTCGCGGTCGAGCTGACGCCGTGCTCGACGGCCTCGTCGTTGTCGCCCGTCTGCGAAAAGCGCTCCTTGATTCTGCTCAGCAGGAAGACGTGGTAGTCCATCGAGAGGCCAAAGAGGACAGAGAAGAGGAAGAGCGGCACCCAGGCAACGATCGTGTCGACCTGCTGGAAGCCGAGCAGATCGGCGCCGACGCCCTTCACGAAGACGAGCACGAGCAAGCCATACGCGGCGCCTACCGAGAGCAGGTTGAGCAGGATCGCCTTCAGTGGGACGACGATGGAGCGGAACGCGATCATCAGCAGGACGAAGCTGAGCCCGAGAACGAAGGCGAAGATGATCGGCATCCAGAAGCCCGACGTCTCCGTGTAGTCGATCGTCTCCGCCGTCGCTCCACCGAGGAGAATTTCGAAGCCGGGGTTCGGGAAGGCCTCCGGGATGGATTCGTTGCCGAGCCGCTCGACGGCGGCGATCGAGCGTGCGTCCTGCGAGTCGCCTGCGAGAGGGATCTCGATGAGCGTCGCGTTGCCGCTTCGGGCTTCCCGGACGGTCGGCTTCCCGAACACCTCGTCCTGAGCGGCCAGCTGCTCGAGCCGGTCGATCCCGGCGGTGACCCCCGAGGTCGAGGAGCCGGCCGTGATGACGATTTGAACCGGCTCTGCGGTCGCTCCCGGGAACGACTCGTTGAGGGCCACGAAGCCCTTCTTCGAGGCGGCGTCGTCGGGAAACGTGCTGGACCCGGCAAAGCCCGTGTCGTAGTCGAGGATCGGAACGGCGGCCGCGAGCAGCAGCGCGACGGACAGCGTCAAGCTCAGTGCCGGGCGGCGCATGACCGCCCGCACGATCGCACCCCAGAAGCGTCCCTCCCCGGCCGCCTGCGTGCCGACGTTCCGGCCTACGACCGGCACGCGAAGCGCGTTGATCCGGTCGCCGAGCAGGGCGAGTACGGCGGGCATGAGCGTCAGCGCAGCGATCACGGAGACGAAGCCGACCACGATCGCCCCCGTGGCGAGGCTGCGCAGGATGAGATCCGGCACGAGCAGCATCCCGAGCAGCGCGAGCACGAAGGCCATGCCGCTGAAGAGCACGGCGCGGCTCGCAGTCGCACCGGCCCTCTCGATCGCCGCGATCTTCTCGTGCCCGGCGGCCCGCTCCTCGCGGTAGCGCGAGAGGATGAACAGCGAGTAGTCGATCCCGAGCGCGAGTCCCATTCCCGTGACCATGTTGACGACGAAGAGGGAGATCTCGAACGTCTGGCCGATCAGAGCGACGAGCGCGAGCGTCGTCAGGATCGACACGATCGCCATCAGTAGCGGAATCAGAGCGGCGACGACTGCGCCGAAGACGAGCAGCAGGATCACGAGGGCGGCGGGACCGCCGAAGAAGAGCTCGCCCGTCTTCAGGTCGTTCTGGGCGAGCGTCCCCAGGTCATGGTCGAAAGCAAGCTCGCCCGTGATCGTGACGTCGAAGCGGCCGTCGCCGCTTCGGTCGACCCCGTCGATGAGCTCCGTCAGGGCCGCCTCGTCGTTCTCGGTGCCCGGTTTCACCGCGAGCGGGATCATCGTTGCGCGCCGGTCGCGGGAGACGAGCGTGCGGTCGCCGCTCGCGACGAAGGTCGTCACGCCGGCGACGACCTCAGTGGCGACGAGCCTTTCGGCGACCCGGCTGAGCTTCTGCCGGAAGGCGGGGTCGTCGACCGTCAGCGATGCCGATCGGAATATGACGAGGTCATTCGCCCGGTCACCCTGTTCGAGCTCGGCGACGATCAGATCCGCGGCGCGCAAGGAGTCAGGATTGTTCGTCAGTCGCTGCTCGTCGCTCAGAGCGTCTCCCAGAAGCGATCCGATCAGGAGCACCGCCCCCACGACCGCGGCAACCCAGCCGAGCACGAAGGTCCAGGGCCTGCGGGCTGCTGCTCTCGCGAGCCCTTGGGGAGAGAAGCGTCGACCACCTGTCGTCGCGCGCGTTGTCGGGGCGGCGCCCAGCGTGTCGCCGGACGGCGCCGGCGTCTCGCTGCGTACCGGCGGAGCCTCGCGCTGGACCTCGATCAGAGTCTGACCGACCCGGACGGCATCGCCCGGACTCAGGCGGACCGAGCCCCCGATGCGCTCTTCGTTCACCCAGGTGCCGTTCAGCGAGTCGAGATCCTCGATCTCGACCGAGCCCGATACGGGGCGGAGCGCGGCGTGGCGTCGCGAGATCTCGGGATCGTCCAGTAC
>JALYRA010000327.1 GCA_030855545.1 Actinomycetota bacterium
CGAGCGCCTTGGTGAGCAGGTTCGACGTCGGGCAGATCTCGAGCACCGTGCCCACGTCGCGGAGCATCCGCATCAGCTCGGGGTCGCGCGCTGCGAGGATGCCGTGGCCGATCCGCTCCGGCCGCAGGTGCTCGATCACCTCGCCGAGCTCCTCCGCCCCGGTCTCGCCCTCCTCGCCGACGTGAATCGTGACACCGAGGCCGGCCTCGCGCGCCGTCTCGACCATCGGCGCGATCTGCGTGTAGTCGTAGCGAACGCCACCCGGCCGCGGCCCGGCGATGTCGACCCCGACGACGCCGCGCGAGGCCCAGCGGATCGCCTTCTCGACGACGACCTCGTTCTGCCGCGCCGCGAACGTGCGATCCATCATCAGGATCAGCCCGCACCGCACCTGCGGGTACTCGAGCCGCGCGAGATCGAGACCCCGGACCGCGGCGAGGATGATGTGGTCGAGGTCCCGCTCGCCGCCGCGGTTTCGCTTCATCGGGTTGAAGCGAAGCTCGAGCGTCGTGATCCGCTGCGAGCGGTACGCGCCCCCGATCGCGGCGTGAACCGAGCGCTCGACGGCGAGCGGCGAGCTCTGGATCAGCTCCGTCCAGTGGTAGATCCGGTCGAGCGCGTCGAGGTTGGCGACCCCGCGCGGATCGGAGACGGTGACGAGCGCCTCGAACTCCCAGTAGTCCTTGACCGGCAGCGCGATCCCCTGCTCGTGCGCCAGCGACCAGAGGATCTCGGAGGCGACCGAGCCGCCGAGATGGGTGTGCAGCTCGGCAAGACCCTCGGCGAACATCGAAACGAGTCTACGCACCCGGACGACTAGCCTGGACTCATGGAACGGGTGCTCGTGATCGGCTGCGGCGGCGCGGGCAAGTCTCGACTCGCACGCGGGCTCGCCGGCGCCCTCGACCTCCCGCTGATCCATCTCGACCGTGAGTACTGGCGGCCCGGGTGGATCGAACCCACTCCGTCCGACTGGGAGAAGCGAGTCAAGGAGCTCTGCGCCGGCCAGCAGTGGATCCTGGATGGCAACTACGGCGGCACGATGGAGCTCCGGCTGGCGCACGCAGATACGGCAATCCTGCTCGACCTTCCAACGACGACCTGCCTGCTCGGCGTCATCGGACGTCGGCTTCGCTGGCTGGGAAGGACGCGCCCTGACCTCCCGACCGGCTGCCCCGAGTCGCTCGACCTCGCGTTCATCCGCTACGTCCTCGCCTACCGCCGCACGCGTCGCCCCGTCGTGCTCGAGCGACTGGCGCGCTTCGACGGCGACGTCGTCGTCCTGACGAGCCGCCGCAGCGCTCGCCGCTACGCCGCGGCGGCCCGGGCCTTGCAACAGACTGTTACTTGACCGGAGAGCGCGGCTCGCCGCTGACGTTCTGCTTGTAACAGACTGTTACTAGGCGGGCCTCGCGGTAGCCTCGGATCGTGCTCGACGGCATCGACCACGTGCAGCTTGCCGCGCCGCCCGGCTGCGAAGCCGAGGCGCGGCGGTTCTTCGGCGAGTTGCTCGGGCTCGAGGAGATCGAGAAGCCCGAGTCGTTGCGAGCCCGCGGAGGTGCGTGGTTCCGCGTCGGCGCGCAGCAGCTGCACGTCGGCGTTGAGGCGGAGTTCGCGCCGGCACGCAAGGCGCATCCGGCTTTCGCCGTCACGCGATACGACGCGCTCTGCGACCGGCTTCGCGCGGCGGGCGTCGCGGTGGTCGCCGACGACTCGATACCCAGCCTACGCAGGTGTTACGTGGCCGATCCCTGGGAAAACAGAATCGAGCTGGTCGCCCTCGATTAACAGCTCGTTGTTGCCGATAGACGACGAAGATGAGCATGCCGCCGTCCCCCCACGAGCGGATCCTGATCGTCGACGACGAAGATCAGATCCGCACCCTGCTTGCCCGTCTCCTCGGGGCGCAGGGGTACGAGTGCGTCACGGCCGAGTCGGCCGCGGCCGGCCGCCGCGCGCTCAAGGAGGCGCAGGTCACGCTCGTCCTCAGCGACGTGAACATGCCGGGCGAGTCGGGCATCGAGTTCACCCGTGAGGTGCTGGCGCAGTATCCCGACACCGCGGTCGTGATGGTGACCGGCATGGACGACCGCCGCCATGCGGACATCGCAATCGAGCTCGGCGCCTACGGCTACATCCTGAAGCCGTTCAAGCCGAACGAGCTGATCATCAACGTTGGGAACGCGCTCCGGCGGCGCACGCTCGAGATCGAGAACCGCGGACACCGCGAGATGCTCGAGCAGACTGTGCTCGCCCGCACAACGGCGCTTCGAGACACGATCGCTCAGCTCGAGACATCCGACGCCGAGTTGCGGCGCCTGCGAGAGGAGACGATTCGCCGCCTCTCCTGGGCGGCCGAGTTCCGCAATCAGGAGACCGGCGAGCACATCATCCGGATGAGCCTCTACTGCGCCTTGCTCGCCCGGCTCGCCGGGATCGACGCGGACCGTGCGGAGATGATCCGAATCGCGAGCCCGATGCACGACGTCGGCAAGATCGGGATCCCGGACCGGATCCTGCTCAAGCCCGGCCGGCTCACGGACGACGAGCGCAAGGTGATGGAGGCGCACACCGAGATGGGCCACCGGATCCTCGCCGGCTCGGACGTCGAGCTACTCGACCTCGCCGCCGAGATGGCGCTCACACATCACGAACGGATGGACGGCGCCGGCTATCCCAACCGGCTCGCGGGCGAGGCGATCCCGATCGAAGGCCGGATCTGCGCCATCGCCGACGTCTTCGACGCGCTTACCTCCGACCGCGTCTACCGGCCCTCGTACACACCCGACGAGGCGCATGGGATGATGCTCGAGAACCGCGGGACGCAGTTCGACCCGGAGTTGCTCGACCTCTTCTTCGACGCGTGGGATGACCTGCTGGCGATCCGCCGCAGCTCCGGCACCGCCAACTCGGAGGAGACTCTCGCCATCGCGCTCGCGCACGCAAGCCACCGCCTGCGCGACTAGCGATCAGGCGTCCAGGACGTCGCGAACCTTCGCGACGAGCGCCTGCGGCGAGAACGGTTTGCCGATGAACTCGACGTCCGGATCCTCGAACGCCTCGTCCGGCTCGCTCGTGTAGCCGGAGGTGTAGAGAACACGCAGCGACGGGTGCAGCAGCGCTGCGGCGCGGGCGAGATCCGGGCCGCTCATCCCCGGCATCATGACATCGGTGAGGAGGAGATCGATCGTGTCGCCGTGCTCCTCCAGCAGGAGCAACGCTTCGTCGCCGGTGGCGGCCGCGTAGACGGTGTAGCCGTTGCGGGAGAGCACCTCGCTGACGAGCCGTCGGATCGTCTCCTCGTCCTCGGCGATCAGCACCCTCTCCGTCCCGAACCGTTCCTGACGGCCGACCAACGCCTTCGCCGGCGCCAGCTCGTCGGACGCGAGCGGCAGGATGACGCGGAACTGCGTCCCCGCTCCCGGCTCCGAGGCGACGAAGATCTCCCCGTCTGCCTGAGCGACGATCCCGTACACCGTCGCGAGGCCGAGGCCAGTGCCCTTTCCGGGCTCCTTCGTGGTGAAAAAAGGCTCGAACACATGGGCAATCGTGTCCGCGTCCATGCCCATTCCCGTATCGCCGACGATCAGCTCGACCAGGCCGGCTTCCGCCCGCAGGAGGAGATCGAGCCGGCCGCCCGAGGGCATGGCGTCGCGCGCGTTGACGGCGAGATTCGTCACCACCTGCTCGAGCTGGCCCCGGTCCGCAGTGACGAAGCAGTCGGCCTCGACGCTGGTCACGAGCGTGATTTTCTCGCCGAGGAGGCGCGAAAGCAGCTTGCCGAGACCGACGATGATCTCGCCGAAGTCCAGCACTTCGGTCTCGAGCACCTGCCGCCGGCTGAACGTGAGCAGCTGGCCTGTCAGTGCGGATGCCCGCTCGGCGGCCCGGACGATCTCGAGTGCGTCCTCGCGGCGCGGATCGTCCGAGTCGAAGCTGGCTGCGAGAAACTCGCTGTACCCGCCGATCGCCGTCAGGAGGTTGTTGAAGTCGTGCGCGATACCGCCCGCGAGCCTGCCGATCGCCTCCAGGCGCTGCGAGTGCGAGAGCTGCTCCTGAAGCAGGCGTTGCTCGGTGACGTCGCGGTAGTTGACGACGACCACCGGCCCGCCCTCCTCCTCGCGGAGGCGGCCGATGCCCTCGCACGTCTTCCATGACCCGTCACGGTGCTTGAGCCGAAACTCGACCGGGCCGACCTCCTCACCCGACAGGATCTCTCCGAGTGCGCGCTCCACCCGTTCGAGGTCGTCGCCGTGCACGAGCGCGAAGCCCGGTGTCCCGACGAGCTCCTCCGGCGTGCGCCCGAGAACCCGCTCGACGGCTGGGCTGTCGTAGAGCGTCGTCCCGTCCGGGGCGAGGATCGTGATCACGTCCGACGCGTTCTCGATCAGCGAGCGAAAGAGCTCCTCGCGGCTGCGGAGAATCTCCTCCGCCCTGCGGCGCTCCGTGACGTCGTCACCGATCGTGACGATCCCGACCGGGGCGCCCAACTCGTCCCGCTGGAGTGTGGTGCTCCACGAGATCGACCGGCGCTCGCCGTTCCGGGTACGGATGGACCCCTCGTAATGCTCGCGGATCTCTCCTGCGGCGACACGCACGAGATAGTCCGCGCGGCCGTCCTGATCGTCGTCGAAGAACGCGAACCAGTCCTGCCCGACGACGTCTTCGCGCTGCCAGCCCGTCAGCTCGAGGAAGTACGCGTTCGCGAACGTGAGCCGCGCTTCGAGGTCGAGGGCAATCGCGATCATGGCGACGTTCTCGAGCGTCTGACGGAAGCGGCCCTCGAGCAGGACTGCCTCCTCCGGCGACTCGCGCGCGGGGGAACGGCGAGGTTCGGGCTGCTGCGGCATCGTCCTCGGGACAGTAAGGCTAGACGCGCTCAAGCTGGCGCCCGCACGGCCGATCACCCAGCCGAGCGCATGATCCCATCCACCCCGTACCTGATCCCCGAATCGCCTCCCGCCGAGGTGCTGGCCGAGCTCGACGAGGCCGCCCGCGTACTCGACGGGCTGCGTGCCCGCGCGGCCGCGTTGACGCTCGACATGGATCCGCAGGCGCGCGGCCTCCGCATCAAGCTCAGCGAGGACGGCGACGTCCGCCGGCTTCGCCCCAGAGACTTGCTGGACCTGCTCGCCGGAGCGTAGTTACGCTGCTCCACGATGAGCCTCGACGCTGAGGTCGCCGTCGTCGGAGGCGGAGTGATGGGACTCGCGACAGCGCGGGTTCTGGCGCGTGCGGGACGCGACGTCGTCCTGCTCGAGCAGTTCACTTTCGGGCACGACCGCGGATCGAGTCACGGCGGCTCGCGCATCGTGCGCCTCTCGTATCCGGAGGAACGCTGGGTCAGGCTCGCGCAAGAGTCCTACCCGGGCTGGCGCGAGCTCGAGGCCGAGCTCGGCCGAACCCTTCTCGACCTGCGCGGCACCCTCGACCTGGGCGACTGGGAGCCGAACCGGGACGCGCTCGCCGCCTGCGGCGTGCCGTATGAGGTGGTCGATGCGGCCGAGATCGAACGGCGCTTTCCGCTCCACGCGAAGACGGGCAGCTGCGGCCTCTTCCAGGCGGACGGCGGGATCGTCTTCGCTGACGCCGCACTCGACGCGCTGCGGGAGTCGGCGGTCGACGCGGGCGTTCAGCTCCGCGAGCGCAGCCGGGTCGACGAGCTCGTCGAGGACGGCGACTCGGTCCTCCTCGATGGCATGCGAGCCGGCTCGGCGGTGGTGACGGTCGGCGCTTGGGCGCCGGCTCTCGTCGGTGTCGATGCAACGCCAACGCGAGAGACCGTCTCCTACTTCGATCTCGACGAGCCCTTTCCGTCGATCATCGATACGACGGTCGGTGTCCGGTCGGGCTACGCGCTCGCGTCACCGGGAGCGCTGCTGAAGGCCGGTCTTCACCAGTCCGGCCCTGCGGTCGATCCGGACGAACCGGGAGAGCAGGACGCGGATATTGCCGACCGAACGGCGGCATGGGTGCAGACGCGCTTCCGTGGCGCGGGCAACCCCGTCTCTCACGAGACGTGTCTCTACACGACCCGCGTCGACGACGAGTTCGTGCTCGAGCGGCGCGGCCGGATCGTCGTCGGCTCCGCCTGCAGCGGTCACGGCTTCAAGTTCGCGCCCGCCATCGGGCAGCGGCTGGCGGCGTTGGCGACCGAGATCCTCTAGCGAAAGAGGTCGCGCTCCTCCGGGATGACGATGTCACGGCCGGAGCCCTCGCCGCGGACATCGACTCCGCGGATGACCGCAGCCGGGATCCCGTTCACCTTCCCCATCACGAGCTCCGCCGCCGCGGCGAGCTCGTCCGCGACGGCGATCTGCGTGGCGTGCAGCTCGTAGCCGCGGCTGTCCTTGACGCCACGAAGGTCGAGCAACGGCGTCAGGCCCGCGACGCCGAGCGCGACCTCGGAAGTCCCCTGCCGGAAGGGCCGGCCGAAGGAGTCGCTGACGATGACTCCCACGTCACGGCCCGTGCGTTCTCGCAGCGCCGCTCGGATCGCCGCCGCAGACGCGTCGGGATCGAGCGGCAGCAGCACGAGCGTGTCCTCGCCCTTCGCGTTCGAGGCGTCGACGCCCGCCGATGCACAGATGTAGCCGTGCCGCGTCTCGGCGATGATCAGCGGTGGCCGCACCCGGACGACCTTCGCGCTCTCGCGCAGAATCCACTCGACGTGGCGCGGGTCGCGGTCGTCTGCGAGTTCGAGCGCGCGGGGCGACGGCTCGATCTCATCCAGCCGGACGACGCGCCCTTCCGCCTTAGAGACGACCTTCTGGGCGACCACGAGGACGTCGGCGTCCACAAGTCCGCCGGCGCGCTCCGCGGCGTCGCCGAGCAGGGCAGCGAGATCGTCGCCTTCGTCGATCTCCGGGATGCCCTCGAGCGGGAAGACCCGGATGCCGGCGGTCACCGGAGGCCGGTCACCTGCAGGCCGGAGTGCGCCTTGTAGCGCTTGTTCACGTTCACGATCACGGCGGTCATGCCCTCGAGTGCGCGGCTGCTCGCGAGCGGGCCGCAGTCGACGGCGCGGCCGGAGACGAGACGCGCGGCGAGGTCGAGCGCAAGTTCCTTCGCGCCCGCGTCGTCGCCGCAGACGAGTGCATCCTCGTCGGGCGGCGCTTCGGAGAGGTTGGACGCGGCGAGCGAGTGCAGGCCGGCGACGACTGGCGCGTCCAGCTCGTCCTGGATCCGCTGCGCGATCGAGGATGCTTCGGTGGTCGGCCTGACGCCGCCTGGTCCGAAGGAGAGCTCGGCGCAGACCGAGAGGACCGGCGTCGTCCCGATTGCGGCGCGCAACTCTCGCGCGGTATCGACGGCGGCGTCGGACTTGACCGCCAGCAGGACGAGATCGACGCCGACGACGGCATCGGCGTTCGACGCGCCCTCAGCGCCGAGCGCCGCCGCCGCCTCGCGCGCGCGCTCGGCATCCCGCGAGCCGATGACGACCTCGACGCCGGCGTCGACGAGCCGCGTCGCGACGGCTTGCCCGAAGCTCCCTGTTCCCCCGATGACCGCAACCTTCACGCGGCTGCCTCGAGGACGGTTTCAGCGAGCCGGCGCGAAGCGGCAAGATCGGTCATCAACGTCTTCGTCACGATCCGCCGGACCGCGAGCTCGCCGGCCGGATCGGACTCGTCGACGACGAGCGCGTCGATCAGACCGTGGTAGCAACTTGCCACGTGACCGGGTGTCGTACCGCCCGCCATGCGCGCGAGCATACGGTCAGCCGGGCCTTTCACCGCTCGCCCGCCGACGAGCGGACTGACCGCGAGCACCGGCACCGTGCGGGTCTCGAGGGCCGTACGGATGCCCGGCACGGCGAGGATCGGCCAGATGCTGACGTAGGGGTTCGACGGGGCGATCACGATCGCGTCCGCTCGAGCGAGCGCGTCGAGCACGCCCGGTGCGGGAGCAGCGTCGCCTTCGAAGCGAACGCCGTCGACGTCGTCGCGATGGCCGCGGGCGACGAACCACTCCTGAAAGGGGAAACTGCCGGCGGGCGTGTCGATCCACGTGCGCAGACGCTCGTCGGTGGCGGGAATGATCGCCGCTTCGATTCCGAGCGCTTTCGCGACCCGAGCCGTCACCGTCGAAAGAGAGTCGCCCTGGCGGAGCGCCTGCGTCCGCACGAGGTGAAGCCCGAGGTCGCGGTCGCCGAGCCGGAACCAGTCCTCGCCGCCAAGCGACGAGACCGATCCGAGCGCCTCCCAGGTCTCGCCGGCCCGACCCCAACCGCGCTCCTCGTCGTGCAGCCCGGCCAGCGCGTAGACGATGCTGTCGAGGTCGGGCGAGACCGAGAGGCCGAGCACCTCGAGGTCGTCGCCGACGTTGCCGATCACGGTGACGTTCCCAGCCCCGGCGACACCGACGAGGCCGCGCGCGAAGCGCGCGCCGCCGACGCCGCCCGAGAGCAGAGCGACTCTCACGGGTTCAGCACTCCGATCGCTGCCTGCGTCCGGGGCCCGGCGCGGAGGCCGACTCGCTTCAGGTCGGCGAGCGTGTCCACGTCGTCGCCGAGATTCGGGATCGCACAGGAGATCGCAGTGACGCCCATCGATCGTGCGTGGTCGCGGAACCGCGCGGCGCTGGCGGCGCCGTACAGCGGCGCAAAGACAGACGAGTCGGGAAGTGCGAGCGCGTTCGTCGTGCCGTCCTCGGCCTCGACGTAACCGAGCGCACCGAGCTCCGAGGCGCCTGCGAGCGTTCGCAGGTCGTGCGGGACGACGCACGGCAGATCCGCGTTGAGCACGGTCACCGGCCCCTCGATCACCTGGTCGAGCGCGGCCGCAACGGCCGCGCCCTGACCGCCGCCGGGATCATCGATCACCTCCGCGCCGAGGTCGTTCGCGAGCTCACGTGCGGCCCGGTCGGAGCTGACGAGCAGCGTCCGGCCCACCACGACCGCCGCAGTCAGGACGTCGCCGAGCATGGCCAGAGCGAGCTGGGAGCGAACGGCGTCCGGCGCGTCGAGGCGCTGCTTCGCGGACGCGCCGCGAAAAGGGACGACGATCTGCGCCATGAGCAGAGACTCTATTCGTGGACAACCGCGCTCTTGCCGGCGGAACGCCGCGGAGCGCCGTCCTGAGGCACCTCTCGCCGGACGCGCTACTCCGGCGAATCGGGTGAGTCGCGACCGCGGTCGGAGTACTCCCGAACCTCGTACCAGTGCGTCTCGCGCAGCGCAGCGGCGACCTCGGGGTCGGTGTGGCCGGCGTGGAAGACATGGTGCTCGAGGTCGCAGCAGATCGCGACGTCGCCCAGCGAGACGTGCGAGATCGTCGTCAGCACGTCGACCGGCAACTGCGCCTCGGCAACCGTGTAGTGCATGAACTGCAGCTGCGGCGCGACCTCCATCAGGTCGGGCCAGTCGGGGCAGGTGCGAGAGCTCACGGGCCGGACTTCTCCTCGGCTGCCCAGCTCCCTTCCAGCCGCACGACGCCGCGTTCCTCGCCGGTGGGATAGACGAGGAAGACGAGCGCGTCGTCGAGCCAGTGCAGCAACCGCTCGCGGCCCGCGTCCGCAAGGCCGAGGCGGAGGTGGAAGCGCCCGTCCGAGAGCGGCAGGCGGTCGATGTCGTACCGGAGCTCGCGTGTTCCGTCCGCCCAGCCGACGCTGCCGGTGTCGAGAACGTCCGAGGCGACGAGCAGCCCCGCCTCGTCGCGGAGCTCGAGCTGCAGCTGCGGCGGCGCGATCCCGTTCTCGGCCTCGATCCGAAGCCGCAGCGAGAACGGCTCGCCGGCGAGGAACTGCTGCCGCTCGGCTCCCTCGCTGCCGACGAGGCGCGCGGACGCGATCGTCGCCTCGCCCGTGCCCCACTCGCGCAGGCCCGCCGCGCGTTCGGCCGGATCGGCCTCCGAGGCGAGCACCTTCCGGTAGCGGACGATCGCCTCGTGGGTCGGGCCGTCGAACTCAGCCTTCCCGTCGCGCAGAAGAACGGCGCGCTCGCAGAGACGCTCGACCTGACTCGCGTCGTGCGAGACGAAGACGATCGTGCCGCCGCGCTGCTTGAACTCGAAGACCTTGCCGAAGCACTTGCGCTGGAACGCCTCGTCGCCGACGGCGAAGACCTCGTCGAGGAGCAGCACGTCTGCGTCGAGATGCGCGGCGATCGCGAAGCCGAGTCGCATGTACATCCCCGACGAGTACGTCCGCACCGCTCGGTCGATCGCATGCTCGAGCTCCGCGAACGCGACGATCTCGTCGAACCGCTCCCGGATCTGCGCGCGCCGCAGGCCGTAGATGGCGCCGTTCAGAAAGACGTTCTCGCGGCCGCTGAAGTCGGGGTGGAAGCCGGCGCCGAGCTCGAGCAGCGACCCGACTCGGCCGCCCACGGCGACGCTGCCCTGAGTCGGCTTGATAATTCCCGCGATCAGCCGGAGTAGCGTCGACTTGCCCGAGCCGTTGCGGCCGACGAGCCCGACCGCCTCACCCGGCTCCACCGCGAGCGAGACGTCTTGCAGGGCGAGCACGTCCTCGGCGTCGGTTCGCCCGCCGAGGACGAAGAGCTCTTTCAGGCTCCGTGCCTCGTTCGCGCGGACGCGGAAGGTGCGCGAGACCCTGTCGACGCGGATCCGGCCGGTCTTCACCTGGGAGACGGTACCGCCGCGTGCCGCCGGACGAGGCCGGCGAGCACGCGGATGAACGCCGGGTCGGCGTTCGGGAGTTCGATCCGTTCGAGCTCGAGGCCGAGCTCCCGCGCCGTCTCCTGCGCCTCGACGTCGATGTCCCACTTGATCTCGAGGTGGGCGGCGACGAAGCCGACCGGCGCCACGAGCACGCGGGCGACGCCACCAGTGGCGAGCGTGGCAAGGTGGTCGAGGATGTCCGGCCCGAGCCACGGCTCTCCCGTCGGCGACTCGCTCTGGAAGGAGAACGACCACTCCTCGACACCCGCCTGCTCGGCGACGAGCCTCGCCGTCTCGAGCAGCTCGTCCTGGTAGGGATCGCCCTCCGCAACGATGCGCGCCGGCAGCGAGTGGGCGGTGAAGACGACGTGCGCTTCGCTGCCGCCGACACGCTCCGCAAGCAACTCCACGAACCCGGGCTCGTCCCCCCAGCGCTCGACGAAGGCGATCTCGACCCTGCCTGCAACAGCGTCGACGAGCTGCGCACGGTACTTCTCGATCGACATCCCCGAATAGTGCGGCGCGAGCACGAGACCGACTATCTCGGTCGCTCCGCCCGCGAGCGCGCGCTCGACGGCCTCGGCGATCCGCGGCTGCCAGTGGCGCATCCCGGTGAAGACGGGCAGCCCGAGCTCGGTTTCGAGCGCAGCCCGCGTCGCCTCGGTGATCTCGTTCAGCGGATTCGAGTCCTCGATCCCGAGCCGGCGGTAGCGCTCGACGAGGTCGGCGAGGTTCTCAGGCTTGATCGGCCTGCCGCCCCGGATGTCGGCGTAGTACGCGGGCACGTCCTCGAGCCGCTCCGGCGAGCCGTACGCCATCAGGATGACGGCCGTACTCATACCGGAACACGCGCGGTCTGCTCGTGCACGAACGCGCGCAGGCGGCCGAGCACGTCCGGGTCGGTCTCCGGCATGACGCCGTGGCCGAGGTTGAAGATGTGGCCCGGCCGGCCGGCGGCGCGCGCGAGCACGTCGAGCGTCGCGGCCTCGATCCGTTCCCACGGGCCGAACAGGATCGCGCCGTCTAGGTTCCCCTGGACGCCGCAACCGTCGCCGACGACCTCCCAGCCCCAGTCGAGCGGGATCCGCCAGTCGAGCCCGATCACGTCGCCGCCCGCTTCGCGCATCTGCTCGAGCAGCGTCGCCGTGCCGGTGCCGAAGTGGATGGTCGGACATTCGACCGCTGCGAGGATGCGCGCCGAATACGGCTGCACGAATTCGGCGTAGTCCTGCTGCGAGAGCGCGCCGACCCACGAGTCGAAGAGCTGGATTACGTCGGCGCCCGCGCGCACCTTCGCCTGGATGTAGAGCGAGAACGTGTCGGTCAGCTTTTCCATCAGCGCATGCCAAGTCGCCGGCTCGGCGTACATCATCCGCTTCACGTTCAGGAACTCGCGGCTCGGCTTGCCCTCGATCAGGTAGCCGGCGACGGTGAACGGGCCGCCGCAGAAGCCGATCACGGCCTGGTCGACGCGCAGCTCCCGGCGCACGATCGAGACCGCTTCGAGGATGAACGGCACCGCCTCCTCGGGCTCCGGCACGATCAGCCTCTCGACGTCGGCGAGCGTCTTGATCGGGTGCTCGATCACCGGCCCGACGTTCTCGACGAGCTCGACGTTCACGCCCATGCCGAGCAGCGGCAGCATGATGTCCGCGAACATCACAGCAGCGTCGACGTCGTGCCGAACGACCGGCTGCAGGGTCACCTCGGCGCAGAGCTCGGGCTGGTAACAGACCTCGAAGAGCGTGTGCTGCTTCCGGATCTCTCGGTACTCGGGGAGCGAGCGGCCGGCTTGACGCATGAACCAGACCGGCGTGCGCTCGGTTGGCTCAAGGCGCGCCGCGCGAACGAGAAGAGGCTCTCTCATGCGGGAAGTAGGCTAGCTGCGGCATGGAACGAGTCGGCGAGCATCCTGTCTCCGTCGGGCCGCTCGCGGTCCGCTGGCTCGCGTACAGGCTGCCGGAGCTGCGGGCGGGCACGACCGGCGTCGCGCGCCTTCGGCTTCAGAACGCAGGCTCCGCCACCTGGTGGGCGCGTGGCGACAACGGCGTACTCGCCTCGTACCACTGGCTCGACGACCACGGCAATCCGATCGTCTGGGACGGGGTGCGGACACCGCTCGAGCGGCCGGTCGCGCCTGGCGAAACGACCGAGCTCGAGCTCGGCGTCCTGATGCCGCGTCCACCCGGTCGCTACCGGCTGGCATTCGACTTCCTCGAAGAGTTCCGCTTCTGGTGGACCGACGTCGGCGTCACACCGCTCGAGCTCGATGTCGAGGTTCGTCCGCGCATCGACGAGCGCCGCCTCGGCATCGCGATCAGCGGCGCAGTCGACGAACGGACAGCAGCCGCGCTGGCCGGGCAGGAAGAGCCGCTCGTCACGGAGGGCGCGCTCGCGATTGCGCACCTCGTCGCGGGCGCAATCCCCGCCCCCGACTGGTCGCGGCGAATCCTCGATGCGCACACGGAGGGCTATGCGGCCGTCGGCGGCTCGATCCAGTCGTCGGACCGGGCACTTCGCCCCTGGTCCGGCGGCGGCGGTCGCAACCCTGCATTCTCGCATCCGCTTCTCCTGCCTTCTCTGCTCTCGGGACTCGAGCCGCTCGAGCACCGCGGTCTCCCCGCCTACGAGCCGGGCGACGACCCCTGGCTCTTCGACGGGCGGATCAGGGTGCAGCTGCGCCGCGGGCGGTACCGACCCTGAAGAGAAAGCCGCGGTGCCCGATCGGGTCATCCGGGGCGCCACGCGCGGAGAGCCAGGCGTCGATCACGAACTCCCGCTCGAGCGTGAGCCCGAGCTCCGCGGCCGCGTCGAGCAACTCCTCGCGGCTCACGACCCAGCCGACGTACTCGGTCTCGTAGCCGTAGCGGTACGCGCGTTGGAGAATGTGGAACGACGGGCTCGAGCGCGCGTACGGGAGCCTCGTCAGGTAGAGAAACCGGCCGCAGACCCGCTCGAGGTCCGACAGTTGCGAGCGCCAGTCCTCGGCATACTGGAGCGAGCCGCTCGCCATGACGAGGTCATAGGTCCGGTCGGCCCACGAGTCGTCAGAGACGAACCGCCCCGAGGCCGCGACCTCGCGCGCCGCGGCCACGATCTGGGCGACCTCGCGGCAGTGATAGTCGACGTCGACATCGAGGAGCGCGCGCGCGAGGACGCCGTAGTGGCCCAGACCGCCGCCCCAGTCGAGGAACGTCAACCGCTCCCTGTTGTGAGCGCTCAGCGCGGCGACATACGCGAAGCTCATGATCATGTTGTGCGCCGCTGCATCCTCGCCGGTGACGGCATCGCCGGCGGCGACCTCGTGATAGACGCCGAGCGGGTGCGCGCCCTCGATCGCGCGCAAAAACCGCGGCCACTTCTCACGATACGCCTCGGCGACGGCTGCAACGTCCCAGCCCTTCACGCTCGGGTCGGTCGCGGTGCGAGCCCAGCCCTCCGGGACGAACTCCCACTCCGGATCGGGCTCCGGCTCCAGGACGGCCAGGGCGTGCTCCACCTTTTCGTCGGGTCGCCGGAGACCGAGCTTGATCGAGATCACCTTGACGAGGAGGAGAAAGATCGGAGGCGTGACCGCTTTGACGACCCACTTCAGCTTCCAGCGCAGCCCACGCTCGTTCATGCGAGCGCCTCGACGACCGCAGCGCAGACGCGGTCGACCTCGGCATCCTCGAGCTGCGGGTACAGGGGCAGGCTGAGCACCTGCCGCGCATGGTGCTCGCTGCGCTCGAGCCCGGGGCGGGAGAGCGCTGTGTATGCGGGATGCTCGTGCAGGGCGAGAGGGTAGTGAACGGCGGTCTCGATGCCTCGCTCCGAGAGCGCAGCGCCGAGTTGCTCTCGGTCACGGAGTCGGATCACATAGAGGTGCCGGGCATGGCGGGTCCCCGGCGACTCGGCGGGAAGCGTCAACGGCGCCTCGACGAGGAGTCGGCCGTAGCGCAGAGCTAGCTCGCGCCGACGCTGGTTCCAGCGCTCGAGCCACGGGAGCTTCACCCGCAGGATCGCCGCCTGGAGCGCGTCGAGCCGACTGTTTCGTCCGTATTCGCTCGATCGATAGCGCTCGACCTCGCCGTATGACCGCAGCCGCCGCACACGTGCCGCGACCTCCGCGTCGCCGGTCGCGACGGCGCCGCCGTCGCCGAGCGCGCCCAGATTCTTCGTCGGATAGAAGCTGAACGCCGTCGCGTCGCAGAGGCCGCCGACGCGCCGGCCGTCGAGCTCCGCGCCATGCGCTTGAGCCGCGTCGTCCACGACCGCCAGGCCGCGGTCGCGCGCGAGCTCGAGCAAGCCTCCGAGGTCGGCGCACTGGCCGTACAGGTGCACCGGCACGAGCGCACGCGTGCGCGGGCCACAGGCCTCTCGAGCCGACTCGAGGTCGAGGGTATACGTGACCGGATCGATGTCGGCGAGGACGGGTGTCGCCCCCGCGGCGACGATCGCCGCGAGTGTGGGGACGCACGTGCTCGCAGCAGTGACCACCTCGTCGCCTTCCTCGACGCCGACGGCGCGAAGAGCGAACTCGAGGGCGTCGGTGCCCGAGCCGACCGCCACCACTTCGCGGGCTCCGCACCAGTCGGCGAACTCCTCCTCGAACGCCGCGACCTCCGAGCCGCCAAGAAAGACACCGCTGTCGAGTACGCGGCGGCACGCCGCGTCGAGCTCATCGCGCAGCTCCTCGGTCTGGCGCCGAAGATCGAGGTAGGGCACCGTCACTCGGGACCTTCCCAGTAGCGCCCGCCGCGGGATCGGAAGTACTCGAGCGTGCGGCCGAGACCCTCCTCGAGATCGACTTCGGGCGACCAGCCGAGACGCTGCTCGAGCTTCGACGAGTCCGCGAAGTAGTCGCCGATGTCGATCGCCAGCCGGTCAGGAGGGAACGGGACGACGTCGTACGCGCCGCCTCCATTCAGAGCGACGAGTCGCTGCGCGAGGTCGAGCAGGCTGACAGGCTCGCGGGAGCCGACGTTGAGTACCTCGTCCGCGACGGCGTCGTCCACGACCGCGAGACAGAGAGCCCGCACCGCGTCGTCCACGTAGGTGAAGTCCCGCCGCTGCGAGCCGTCGCCGTAGACCTGAAGGCGCTCCCCCGTGAGCAGCTGCTTGATCCAGACCCCGAGGAACGTCTGGCGCGCGTCGCGGACGCGCATGCGCGGCCCGTAGGTGTTCGTCAGCCGCAGCACGGTCACGGTCGGGCCGTAGACACGGCCGTAGAGGAGGTGGTACCACTCGGCGGCCAGCTTGTGGATGCCGTTGACGTCGACCGGATCGATCGGATGCTCCTCCGACACGGGGAGCATCTGCGGGCGGCCGTACACCTGGCGCGTCCCGGCGAAGACGATGCGCGCCTCCGGATTGCGGCGCCGGCAGTTCTCCAGCAGCACGAGCTGCGCGCGACAGTTCAGCTCGAGGTCGCCGAACGGGTCATCCATCGAGTCCAGATGGCTCGTCTGTCCGGCGAGGTTGAAGACGAGCTCGGCGCGCTCGACGAGCGGCGCGATCAGCTCCGAGTCGCGAAGATCGGCGAGGACGACCTTGGCGCCTTCGAGACCCTCGATATTCGCGTGGTTGCCGCCGTGCCCCGGCACGAGCGCGTCGACGAGCGTGACGTCACAGCCTGCGTCGACGAGTGCGAACGCGAGGTTGGAGCCGATGAAGCCGAGCCCGCCGGTGACGAGCACGATGCGGCCGCGAAGGCGGCTGGCGAGCTCGTCCGGGAGTGGCGACGTCACCGCGGCGCCACCGCTCCGAGGGCGCCGAGCGCCTCCTCGGCGCCGGATACCTTCACCACCGGGATCCCGAGCGTGCGGGCCGCACGCATGGCAGCCCGGTGCTGTACCCGCTCCCGACGCCCCTGCTCGCGACCGAGGTCGAGCACGAGCGCGACCTCCGCGAGCGGCACGAGGAACTCGTCTGCCACGATCGGGCGGCCACCGCGGCGGAGGCGCCGCGCGTTCAGGAGCAGTCGTCCGGCTCGCCAGAGCATCGCGGGTCGCGAGGCACGGCCGCCTTCGAGCACGTAGCGGCGCGCACCCGGTACCGAGCGGTAGCCCTCGTTGCCCGCCGCGCCGACATAGGCGGGCTCGACGCCGGGAGAGGCTTCGCAGACCGCGGCGGCGAGCTCGGAGAGCGTGGCCTCGTCCGCCCCCGCAAGCAGGACGAGCGGCTGCGGCTCGATCTCGATGTCGAGCGTGACCGGGTTGCCGAACCAGCGCACGTGCTCGTGCACGAGGTCGAGCTCGAGCACGTACGCGCCCGGCAGGGCGGGCGCGGTCACGTCGACGGGAACGAGCGCGCTCTCGCCCGGGCGGACAGTGTGGGGAAAGGGCGTACGCAGACCGTCGCCGACGACGATCTCCCCGCCGGGGCTACGCCAGCGGTAACTCACGCGAACCTGAGGTGAGCCGAGCGTCCCGGGCGGCCAGGTGTGTGTGCCGTCGTTGACGACCCTCACGTCGAGCGCACGCGTCTCGCGCGCCGCGAGCGAGAGCACCGCCCGCAGCGGTTCGAGGCGAGCTCGATAGAGCTCCGCTCCCGCGGCCCGCCCATGCCAGTGCAGGTCGACCTCTGCCCGCGTTGCGTGGCGGAGACCATCCGCCGGCGCCGTCCGCTCGCCCCAGGGGTCGCCGGCGAGCACCAGCTCGATCTGCCGCGCGTCCTCGTCCGGCACCGGCGCCACAGCGACGTCCGCCCGGTTCTCCGGCAGGTAGTACGCGTGGTTGAGCGGCAGCCCACCGACCCGCTTGCCCGGCAGCACGCGCTCGTAGCGGTTCGACTTCTCCCGCCGTCGGTCGAGCGGGTTGAGCAGCAGGTCGGTGTGGTAGAGCGGCGCCTCGACGTAGCGATGCGGGCCGACGGCTTCGATCGGCCAGTGGGTGATCCCGGGGAACCAGAGGAGCGCGGGGTCGTTGCGGACGAGCCGGAGCTGGTAGTCCGGGTTCCACGGCGCGCCTTCGAGGATCGAGGCCGAATCGCGGTAGAGCCACCGGCGGGGGAGCCAGTAGTGCGTCACGTCCGACGCACGCACCAGCGAGTCGAGCTCAGCCAGGAGCCGGCTCGAGACGAGCTCGTCGTCGTCGAGCCAGAGGATCCAGTCGCCGCGGCAGAGCGAGTGCACCCAGCCGACCGGCCGGTCGACGGGATCCTCGTACGGGTAGAGCACGACCTCGTCCGCGACGTCGAGGAGCGGTCCGAGCAGCGCGGTGTCGAGGCGGTCGTCGACGGCGACGACGATCTCGGCCGCAACGCGTCGCAGCAGTCCGAGTTGGAGTGCGACGCGGCGACTGGGACCGCGCGTGATGCAGCAGACCGACAGGGTAGGCGCGCTCACAGCCTCAGACTTCAATCGCGACGCGGTCGTCCACACGCCTGAAGACGAACGCGCCAAGCCCGAGTGCGAACACCGCGGAGACGGCGAGGTAGAGCGCATCTCCAGTCGCCGGCGCCGTACCGAAGAAGAGCGGATCGCGTACCGCCTCGACCGCGGGCGCAAGCGGGTTGCCCCAGTGGAGGGCGTCGACCACGCGAGGATGGTCGCTCACGGCCGGTATTCCCTCCAGCGAGTAGAGCACCGGGGTCAGGAAAAACCAGGGCAGAAGCAGGGCGGCGACGAGGTGCTCGACGTCACGATAGAGCGCATTGAGCGATGCCACGGCGAGCGACATGCCGGCGACGAGACAGACGGCGAGCCCGGCGAGAGGGAACGCGAGCCAGACCGTGGTACGCGCCGCAGGGATGTAGACGAGGCTGAGCGCGACCACGATCGCCAACATCACTGCAAAGCCGACGAGCTGCGTCGCCACCACGGAGAGCGGAACCAGCTGGCGCGGAAAGCGCACCTTGCGGATCAGATTCGCGTTCTCCAGCAGACTGCGCGACGCAGCCTGCAGCGAGGTCGCGAAGAACACCCACACGGGCAGTCCCGCGAGCAGGAAGAGCCAGTAGTGCTCATCACCAGCCGGCTGGATCCGCAGCAGAACGCTGAAGACGAACAGGTAGACGAGCATCAGCACCACCGGGTGCGCGAGCGACCACGCAAGCCCGAGCACGGAGCCCTTGTACTTCGCGCGCAGGTCGCGGCGGAAGAGGCTGCCGAAGAGCTCGCGATGGCGGAAGAGATCGAAGTACGTCGTCACGCCGAACTAGTCTACGGAGCGTCCCTTCCCCTCCGGGCGACTCCGCACAAAGTGCGAACAACCTTCCTTTACCCTTCCGTCTCGTGAGCATCGCCGCGCCGTTTCTGGCGCTGCCGGTCGCCGCGCTCGTGGTCTGGGCGCTCCTGCAGTCGCCCCGGGTCTCGACCCTCATCCAAGCTGCCCCGAGTGCCGACCGGTGGCACGGCT
>JALYRA010000330.1 GCA_030855545.1 Actinomycetota bacterium
ATGTCGGCGCAGGAGATCCGGAACCGGCCGCCGAACGGGGTTGTCGCGTCGCTCGACCCAGCCGCGCCCCGTGCCGGCGAGGTGGTCGTCTGCAAGGTCGCGAGCTCGCTCGTGACCGAAGATCCCGACTACGAGATCGTCCGCTACCTCTACCGCTGGACAGCCGGAACGCGCGTCGTCCGCCGGGTGACGAGCGCGGCGCTCTCCGATGCGATCCCGAACAACGTCGTGCGAGCGGGGGAGACGCTCACCTGCGAGGTGACGCCGTCGGACGGGAAGCTCCACGGCCCGGTCGCGTCCGTCGCCGCGCGGTCCGGGTAAGAATCACACAGACGTGGCCGAACGTCGTGTCCGCCCGCGATGACCTCGCCGTCTGCGCGAGCGCCTCGGCGAGGGCGAGGCCGCAGCTTCTCGTCGAGCGTTCTCGTTGAGCACCAACAACGTCACGTCTGCGATCAAGGGCGAGGATCTCGGCTACTGGCGTCTCTTCGCCTGCACCGGCCGGTTGGGGCGCCCGCGCGATCGTGCGCGCGGTGCACGTGAGTGTGCCTGGCCGCGAAGCGGCCCTTCAGGGATCTGCGCGATCGAGATCCGCTCCTGCGGATCTCGATCATGCGACGGGGACTAGTTCCTAGACGGATCCGGCGGTATCGAGGAGAGCAGCGCGTAGGGGCCGCCTTGACGGCGGAGCACAGCACTCCAGAGCCCATCAGGGTCGTCGCTGAAGAGGTCGTCCGCCTCGGCCGGGAGGACGAGCCACGACTCCTCTTCGACCTCCTCCTCGAGCTGGCCCGCGCTCCAGCCCGCGTAGCCGACGAAGACGCGGCCGCGCAGGACCGGCGCGTCCGCCTCCTGGACGAAGCCGACGTTTCCGAGCAGGAGCTCCGACGCGTCTTCGGGATCGTCGAGCTCGGCAATCGCGAGCACCGAGTCGAGCGCGACGGGGCCGCCGACATAGACCGGCTCGCCGTCGCCGGCGAGCGTCGAGAGGTCGGGTAGCGCCTCGTCGACCTGCGTGTCGGTCGGCCTGTTCAGGACGAGGCCCATCGCGCCCTCGTCCGAGTGCTCGGCGACGAAGATCACCGTCCGGTGGAAGTTCGGGTCGTGCAGGATCGGCGCCGCCACCAGCAGCTGCCCCCGAAGCGTCTCACTCATTTGCGAAGCCTACTGGTGTCGAGCCGGGAGCGAAGCGACCCTCAGGGGTTTGCGCGGGGACGGATCCGCAGTTGCGGATCCCGTCCCATGCGACAGCTAGCGCAGCGCCAGGGCATTCATGATCGCGCCACCGTAGACGGGGTGGAACAGGTAGTTCGTGACGCGGCTCGAGATGAACTCGCGCACGTTGCCGTTCGAGAGCGGCGCCCACGGAGCGGCGTTCTTCATCAGGTCGACGTCGATTCTCCCGTACTCGTCGTACCGCTTGCCGCCGGAGAGCTTCGACGCATCGGTCATCAGCTTGTTGTACTTCGGGCTGTTGAAGTACGCGTAGTTGGAGTTGTTTGCAGCCTGGATGTTCTGACCGTCGAGCAGCACGTTGATGAAGTCGAACGGGTCGGGATAGTCGGCGAACCAGGAGATCAGGAACATGTCGAAGTCGGAGCCGCGGGTGCCCGCAGTGCGCAGGGCGACCGCAAACGGCTGCGGCTTCAGTGTCACGCCGAGTCCGATCTGCTCGAGGTTGTACTTGATGATCTGAGCGCGTGCGATCGAGGTTGGGCTCGTCATGTGGAGGACGTCGATGTTGTCCTTCGCTCCGCCCGCGAGTTGGCGCCCCCGCACCGGGTTGGCGCCCTTGAGCGGGTACAGGTTTGCGTCGCGGAACCCCGCATGTTCGGAGGCAGGATCTGGTCCGTGCGCTTCCCCGCGAACTTGCCGGCGACGCGGAGCATCGACGGGCGGTCGATCGCGTGGTTGACCGCCTTGCGCAGGTTCACCTTCTGGAACGCGGGGCGGCTCGTGTTCAGTGCCAGATAGACCGTGTTGATCCCCGTGTTGACGAAGTATCGGCCGGTGCCTCGCTTGTTGACGCCGAACTGGCGCGAGAGGTCGTCGTGCGCCGTCGGCGGCGGGCCGTACTGGTCGTAGTCGATCTGACCGGCACGCACCTGCAGCAGGCTCTGGTTCGGATCGGTGTTCGTCGTGATCACGATCCGGTCGGCGTTCGCCGGGCGGTTCCCTTTGTAGAAGCGGTTCCGCTCCAGCACGAGCCCGGCGCCGATCGCGCGGCTCGCGATGCGGTACGGGCCGGCGGACGGGTAGACGTTGATCCCCTTGTCGTCGATCGCCATGGTCGGCTTGACCGCGGAGAAGAACGGCATCGCGATCTCGGCCAGGAAGGTCGGGTTCGCCTGCTTGAGCCGGATCGTGAGCGTCTGACCCTTCGCCGAGACGCCGGTGACCGAGCTCGCCTTGCCGTCGACGCGCTCGTCCGCTCCGACGACGTCGTGCAGGAACGCGGTCGCAGGTGAGGCTTGTCTCGGATCGGCCGCGCGCTCGAAGGCACGCTTGAAGGCCGCTGCGGTCACGCCCGAGCCGTCGCTGAACTTGAGCCCGTTCTTGATCGAGAACGTGTAGACGCGCCCGTTGCTGGAGATCCGTGGAAAGGCCACCGCGGCGTCCGGCACGAGTCGCGAGCCCTCGGGCGCCGGCTTGTCCGGGTAGTTCAGGAGCATCAGGTTCGTCATGTAGAGCACTTGCCACCCGGGAGCGTCATAGGCGAGAGCCGGGTCGACGTACTCGAAGTCCGTGGTGGAGAGGTTGATCCGGAGCGTCCCGCCCCGTTTCGCCTCCCCGCTACCGGCTTTGGACGGGGCTGCATTCGCCGCTGAGCCTGCGAACGCCGCTCCGACGAGGAGGCCCGCCCCGATCGCCGCAGCGGCGAACGAGGACACGCGCTTCTGCATCGAAATCCCTTTCGGTCGGAGGCCGCCGGCGGCCGTGTCCCTGCACAAGGCATAAGACAAC
>JALYRA010000335.1 GCA_030855545.1 Actinomycetota bacterium
CGGTGGTCGCGCTCGTCGACCGCCGCCCGCCGCTCCTCGTCTCCTACGACTCGGGCGCGACCTGGAACGAGGCCGGCGGAGGGCTGCCGCCGGGGTTCGACGTCGCCGTCGACCCGGCCGACCCCGATCGGGTGCTGTACGCCGCCCGCAACCGTCTCTACCTCTCCACGAACGGAGGGCGTTTCTGGCACTCGCTCGCCCCGGAGTTCCCGGATATTGAGGCAGTCGCGTGGGCTACGGAATCTTGAACTCGCCGCGCGCGACCGTGACCGCTGAGCCGCCGACGTGCACCGACTCGATTACGTCGCCCGAGCCCTCGGCGCGCGCGTAGAGCGTCGACCTCCGGCCGATCTCCGTTCCCTGCTCGATCTCGAGCTCCTCGCCCCAGGGCACGACGCCGTGCCGGCCCAGGTGGCAGGCGAGCGGACCGGCCGCCGACCCGGTGGCGGCGTCCTCGCCGACCCCGTCGAGCGGAGAGAACATCCGCACCTTCCAGCTCGTCGCCTCCCCGGCCGCGGCGAGGGCGCCGACGAGATCGAGGTCCATCAGGGCGTTCATGTCCGGCTTCAGCGCGGCCACGTCGTCCTTCGACGGCAGCACGACGTACGCGTGCCGGACACCGTTGTCGTAGACCTCGACCGGGAGCTCGGAGGAGGCGACGCCGAGCGCCGCGAGCATCTCGTCCGCCCGGTCGAACACGGCCACGTCCGGCACCGGCTGCGTCATCCGGCCGAAGACGATCCGCCCCGACGCGTCGCGTTCGAGCTCGACAGGTACGAGCCCGCGGCCGGTCTCGAGCGCGATCACGCCGAGCTGGAGCGGCGCGCCCAGCACAAAGGCCGTCCCCAGGCACGGATGCCCGGCGAACTGGATCTCGTTCCGTGGCGTGAAGATCCTGACCCGCACCGTGCCGCCCTCGCGCGGCGGCAGCACGAAGACGCTCTCCGAGAGCCCGAGCTCGAGCGCGAGCGCCTGCATCGTCAGCTCGTCCAGATCGCGGGCGTCCGTGAAGACCGCGAGCTGGTTACCGGCGAGCGGCGTGTCGGTGAAGACGTCGGCGAGGACGTAGCGGGCTGTGCGCATATGCGTGAATCTACCCAGATGCGCTTGATCATCGTCCGCCACGCCCACGCCAAATCCGGCGACCCCGACACGCTGCGGCCGCTCAGCGCCCGCGGTCGCGACGAGGCTCGCGCGCTCGCAGAGCGGCTCGCGGACGAGGCGCCGGAACTCGTCGTCGCGAGCCCGCTCCTCCGCGCGCGTGAGACAGCCGCGGCGATCGCGAAGGCCACGGGCGCCGAGCTGCGCGTCGACGAGCGCCTCGCGCCGGGAGCCGTGGCCGACGACCTGCTCGCAGCGATCGACGGAGCGACGGGAACCGTTGTCACCGTCGGCCACCAGCCCGACTGCTCGGAGATCGCGCTCGAGCTCGGCGCGGGAGACCTCGAGTTTCCGCCGGCCGGACACGCGGTGATCGAGCTGTGACCGCGATCTCGGTGCGCGGCCTGCGCAAGTCGTACGGAGGAGTCGAGGCGGTGCGCGGAATCGACTTCGAGGTCGGCGCCGGCGAGGTCTTCGGCCTCCTCGGCCCAAACGGCGCCGGGAAGACGACGACGGTCGAGATCCTCGAGGGCTACCGCAGGCGCGACGCGGGCGAGGTCACCGTGCTCGGCTTCGACCCGGGCAAGGCCGAGCGGCCGTTCCGGGAGCGGATCGGCGTCGTGCTGCAGCAGTCCGAGCTCTGGCCCGGGCTCACGGTGCGCGAGATCCACCGCGTGTTCGCCGGCTACTACGCGAAGCCCCGAGACGTGGACGAGGTGGTCGCGCTCGTCGGTCTCGCGGAGAAGAAGGACGCACGCGTGAAGACCCTCTCGGGCGGCCAGAAGCGCCGCCTCGACCTCGGCATCGCGCTCGTCGGCGACCCCGAGCTCGTCTTCCTCGACGAGCCGACGACCGGCTTCGACCCGGCCGCGCGCCGGAACGCCTGGGAGCTGATCCGCTCGCTCCGAGCGCTCGGCAAGACCGTGCTCCTGACGACGCACTACCTCGACGAGGCGCAACAGCTCGCGGACCGGGTCGCCGTGCTGCGCGCGGGCGAGATAGTCCTGCTCGGGCGGCCGTCCGACCTGACGAGCGCCTCGGCCAAGGCTGAGATCCGTTACCGGCGCGACGGCGAGCTCGTCACGCTCGAGACCGAGGAACCGACGCGCGTCCTGCACGAGCTCACCGCGGCCGCGCTCGCCGAAGGCCGCGAGCTCGACGCGCTCGAGGTGCGCAGACCGACCCTCGAGGACGTCTATCTGGAGCTGCTCGACGAGGATCCTTCCTGAGCCTCTTCCTGCACCAGCTGCGGGCCGAGCAGAAGATCTTCTGGCGGAACCGCGAGTCGGCGGTTTTCCTCTTCATCTTCCCGCTCATGCTCTTCGTTCTGCTGGGCTCGTTCTACAGCGGCGAGGTCGACGGCTACCCGGCGCGCGACGTGCTGCTCGTCGGCATGATCGGCTACGGCGCCGCCAACACAGGCTTCGCGGGGATGGCGATCACGCTCGTGCTCCGCCGCGAGTACGGGATCCTGAAGCGTCTTCGATCGACGCCGCTTCCGGCCGGAATCTACTTCGCCGCCACACTCGCGTCGACGCTGTTCGTCTTCGCCCTCCAGACGGTGACGCTGTACGTGCTCGGCGGCCTCTTCTACGACACGAGCCTGCCCGAGAACATCGTGGCGCTCGTGGCGCTCGTCCTGCTGGGCGCGATCGCGTTCACAGGACTTGGCCTCGCTGTCGCCGCGCTGATCCGCTCCGCCGAGGGCGCGTCGGCGGTCGTGAACGTCGTCCTCCTGCCGATGGCGTTCCTCTCGGGCTCGTTCGGCGTCCGCGACTATCCGGCCGTGCTCGAGGCGATCGCGAGCGCGCTGCCGCTCTCGCACTTCATCGACCTGGTCTCGCGCGCTTCGCTCGATGGCGGCGGCCCCTGGAACGATCTCGGCTCGGCGGCGGTCGTGACGGCGTGGGGCGCCGGCGGCTACCTCCTCGCCGCACGTCGTTTTACCTGGGAGCCGCGCGAGCGTTAGAGGACTTTCGGGGCCGGGTACCACCCCATTCATGCGGGAACTCGCTCAGATCGCTTTTCTCGACGAGGCCGGAGACATCCGCGTCAACTTCGGCGTCTTCGCCGGTCGGGACGTCACCCGGGCCGAGATCGACGATCTGGCGCACCTCCTGCTCGAGGAGCTCGAATCGGTGACGATCGTCGCCGAGCAGCGCACGATCGCCGACAAGGAGATGGAAGCGTCGGTTCATCAGATCCGGATCGAGCTCACCGACGAGGATCCGCAGCGACCGCTCCTGCTCGCCGAGCAGTGGGCCGAGGC
>JALYRA010000336.1 GCA_030855545.1 Actinomycetota bacterium
CGGCGGCGTGGCAACAGCTGTACCGGCTCCGGTGCGGGCGGTTCGCGCAGCGACGGCGACAGCTCGGGCGGCGGGTCGACCGAGAGCAGCAACTCGTGGACGCGGCGGAGCCGCTCGCGCTCGCGCTCGTCGCCGACCTCGTTCAGTACGTCGTCGACGTCGCTCAATGCAACTCCTCCTCGAGCAGGTCGGCGAGCCGGGCGAGCGCGCTCCGCGTCCGCGTCTTCACGGTGCCGATCGGGACGTCGAGGAACGCCGAGATCTCGCTCTGCGAGAGCCCGCCCCAGTATGCGAGCTCGATCACCGGCCGCTCGTGTGCCGGCAAGAGCTCGAGCGCCCCGTGCACGCGCCACGCGAGCCACGACGCCTCGGCCTGCTCCGGCGGACCGCTCTCGCTCGAAGGCTCGTCGGGCGCCTGCATCGGCGGCTCCGGACGCTTGCGCGCGTTGTCGATGATCGCGTTTCGCGCAATCGTGTAGAGCCAGGCGCCGCCTCGCCCGCGGCTCGGGTCGTAGCTTCGCGCCGAACGCCAGATTGCGGCGAACGCGTCTTGAAGCGCGTCCTCGGCCCGTCCGCGGTCGCCGAGCCGGCGCAGAGCGAGTCCGAGCACCGGGCGCGTGTAGCGCCGGTAGAGCTCCTCGAACGCCTCGCGGTCGCCCGCGGCGACACGCTCGATCAGGTCTCCGTCCGTCGACTCCTCGGGTGTCACCGCGCGGATGGTCGCGACTCCACGTGCGCGTCGCAAGGCCGGGCCGGTGAGGCTCATCGCCGCTTCCATCTCTCGGATCTACGCAGTGCCCGACCGCCCGGATTGGAGCAGCCGCCCGCCGTCGACCACGATCGTCGACCCCGTGACGAAGTCGGCGCCGGCGAGATAGACGATTGCGCCGGCGACGTCGTCCGCGGAACCGACGCGGCCAAGAGCGGTCTCCGCCGCGCGCCGCTCCTCCTGCTCGGGCTCGACCGCGACGGGACCGGGCGCGATCCCGCACACGCGCACCTCGGGCGCGAGCGCTCGGGCGAGAGCGCGGGTGAGCATCGCCTGCGCAGCCTTCGCCGCGCAATGCGCCGCGAACGATGGCCACGGCTGGTAGGCCGCGACGTCCTCGAGCATGACGACGAGGCCGTGGTTCGCGCGCAGCTGCGGCGCGGCGGCCTGGGTGACGAAGAAGCTTCCCTTCACCGTCGCTCCGAGCGCGTCGTCGACGTCCTGCTCGGAGACATCCTCGAAGCGCTTGGGCTCGAACCCCGCCGAGGCGCCGTTGACGACCACATCCAGGCCGCCGAGTTCTGCGACGGCGCGCTCGACGAGCGCCTTCGCCTCGTCCGCCCGCGCGAGGTCTCCGTCACGACTCCCGGCGGCGAGCACCTGCCAGCCCTCGGCGCGCAGCCGCTCGGCAATCCCAGCGCCGAGCTTGCCGGTGCCGCCCGTCAGGAGAGCCCGCGTCAGCTGGCCTGCTCGAACCGCTTCGCCACCTCGTCCCAGTTGACGACCTCCCACCACGCCGCCAGATAGTCCGGTCGGCGGTTCTGGTAGTTGAGGTAGTAGGCGTGCTCCCAGACGTCGATGCCGAGGATCGGGGTCTTGCCCTCCGAGAGCGGCGAGTCCTGGTTCGGCGTCGACATCACCACGAGCGAGCCGCCGTCCGCGACGACCCAGGTCCAGCCGGAGCCGAAGCGTTTGACGCCGGCGTCGTTGACCTCCTCCTTCAGCTTGTCGAGCCCGCCGAACGACTCGATCGCAGCCGCGAGCGCACCGCTCGGCTCACCGCCCCCGTCGGGGCTCATGATCGTCCAGAAGAGCGAATGGTTCGCGTGCCCGCCGGCGTTGTTGCGCACCGGCGCGCGCTTGGCCTCGGGCAGCGAGTCGAGCTTCGCGAGCACTTCCTCGACGGGTGCGTCGGCGAGGTCGGTTCCCTCGAGCGCCTCGTTCGCCTTGTCGACGTACGCCTGATGGTGCTTGCCGTGGTGGATCTCCATCGTGCGCGCGTCGATCGTCGGCTCGAGCGCGGCGTGGTCGTAGGGAAGGTCGGGAAGGGTGAAGGTCATCGCGGCTCCTTGTCGGCTTCGGCAGGTGGAAGGAAGGATATGCTCCGCGCCGTTCCTGCCGAGTTCCGTCGAGCTGCTGGAGGTCCGAATGTCGAGTTACGAGGAGATCAGGCCTCGCGAGCTGAAGCCCGCGCTCTTGGAGCTCGATGGCATCTCGCGCGCGACCGTCGAAGCGCACTACAAGCTCTACCAGGGTTACGTGAACAAGCGGAACGAGATCCTCGGCAAGCTCGGCACCGCCGATCTCGGCAGCGCGAACCAGATCTACTCGGAGCTCCGCGGGCTCAAGGTCGAGCTCTCGTTCGCGGTCGGCGGGATCAAGAACCACGAGGTCTACTTCGAGCACCTTGGTGGCGACGGCGGCGATCCGAAGGGCGCGATCGGAGACCTGATCAAGCGTGACTTCGGCTCCACGCAGGCGTGGCACGACGACCTGAAGGCGACGGGGATGGGCGGTCGCGGCTGGGCCTGGACTGCGTACGACTGGGACGAGGGGAAGCTCTTCAACTACATCGGCGACGCGCAGAACACGTTCCCGATCTGGAACGCGACCCCGCTCGTCGCACTCGACGTCTACGAGCACGCCTACTTCCTCGACTTCCAGACCGACCGGGGCGCCTACATCGACGCGTTCTTCAACAACCTGGACTGGGCCGTCGTGAACGACTGGGTCTCGAAGTACCAGATTCCGCTCTCGTAAACGGATGACCGCACTCGTCGTCCTCGGCGGGTACCTGCTGGGGTCGATGCCGTTCGGCTACTGGCTGATCCGGCTTGCGAAAGGCGAGGACGTCCGTCGCGCCGGCAGCGGCAACATCGGCGCCTCGAACGTCTGGCGGACGTACGGGAAGGCATACGGGATCCCGATCGTGGTGCTGGACATCGCGAAGGGGTTCGTCCCCGCGCTCGTCGGCACGCTGCTCGTGGGCGAGTTGACGAGCGCGCTCGCCGGCGGGGCCGCGATGCTCGGGCACTGGCGCCCGCTCTTCCTCGGCTTCACCAAGGGCGGCAAGGCGGTTGCCACGGCGGCGGGAGCGCTTTTCGGGATTGCGACGCTCCTCGGGCTCCTGGCGATGGGTCTGTGGCTCACGGCCTTCGTCGTCTCCCGGTACGCGTCGGTCGCGTCCATCGTCGTTGCGCTCACCCTCCCGTTCGGCGCGCTCGTGCTCGATGAGCCGTGGCCGGTGATCGTGTTCGCGGTCGCCGCCTCGGTCGGGGTGCTGCTGCTGCACCGGCCGAACATCGCCCGCCTCCGCGCCGGGACCGAAAACCGCTTCCGGCTCCGGCGCAGCTGATGCGAGCGCACGAGCTCTGGTTCGTCGACGTCGTTCCGGACAAGGACTGGTCGTTTCTCTGGGAGGGGCGGACGCTGCTCCTCCTGGCGGGTGCTGTCGCACTGACGCTCCTCGCCCGCTTCGCCGCCCGCTTCCGGCCGGGCATCGACATTCCACGCCTCGGTCGGCTCGCCCCCTGGATGCCCTTCGCCGTGCGGATGCATCTGGGGATCGCGCTTGCGGGTCTCCTCTCCGGCGGCTACTACCTCGCGCCCTCGATGGAGCTCGACAAGGATCTGACGGGCTGGTTGCTCGGCATCGTGATGGGGCTCGCGGCGATCCTGCTCGTCGTCGGCTGGAACGTGCGGATCGCCGCCGCGCTCCTGGTCGCGGCCGGACCGATCGGGATGTTCGAGTTCGGATTCGAGGCGATCCTGCACCGCGTCGACATGCTCGGGCTCGCAGCCTTTCTTCTGATCGCAGGCCCTGGCCGCTGGTCTGCCGACCACGAGCTCGGCAGGGTGCGCGAGCCGACCACACTGAGGCTCGGCCAGGCCGTCTGGGCGCTGAAGGTTGCGGTCGGGACTGCGTTGATCGCAGTCGCAGTCAGCGAGAAGCTGGCGAACCCCGAGCTCGCGCGGGAATTCACCGGCGGCGGAGTCATCGATCTGAACGTCGTGCAGGCGCTCGGGCTGCCGCTCGCCGACACGGAGTTCATCCGCATCTCCGGCGCGATCGAGGTGCTCTTCGGACTGCTCCTGATCTCGGGTGCCCTGCCGCAGGCGATCGTCCTGATCGCGGGAGTGCCGTTCAACCTGACGCTCTACTTCTTCGGCACCAACGAGCTGCTCGGGCACCTGCCGGTCTACGGCGCAATGCTCGTCCTGCTCGTCTTCGGCTCGGATCCGGAGCTGCGCCGCTCTTGCTCGCGCCTGCTCCCGCCGTTACGAGCTGAGCCAGTCGGCGAGGCTCGTGTGCCGCCCGGTCGCCCCGCCGGCGAGCTCGCTTCGTAGCTCGCCGACTGTCCCCTCGCGCTCGGCGAGGACGTCGTGCGCGTGGATCGTCTCGAAGTTGATCTGCCGGGCGAAGAGAAAGTCGCCGTCTGCGAGGTCGGGCATCGCGTCGATGGCGCCCTTGATCGAAAGCCGTACTGAGTCCTCGACGAAGCGCGGCTGGAGATGAGCGTGCTCGACGACGAACAGCTCGTCCGGCCGCTTCAGCAGCTCGTAGACCGGCGCGCTCATCGAGTCCTGGACAATCGTGACCAGGTCGTTCGCGTCGAGCTCACGCTCCGTGCCGGCGTACAGCGTCCCCTTGCCGCGCTGGTTGTGCGTCGCGAGCGGGACGAGATCGAGGATCCGGTCGACGTCCTCGTAGCCCGCCTCAAGGAGCCGCTCGGCGGCCCGGCCGCGAACGAGGCCCTGCGCGCACGGGCAGGCGTTGATCCCGGTCGCCTCGACACCGACGACGCGGCGAACGCGGTCGGCCGTCGCGGCAGCGATCCCGACGAGCGAGACCAGCTCTTGCGTCGAGAGCTTGCTGACGGGCGTCGTCCGCCGCACTGGCCAGCGCGCCGTGATCCGCGCCTCCGCGCGGAGGGCGCTCTGGCGGCCGACGATGTGCCGCGCGATATGCTCGGCGAGCGTCTCGACGTGCAGCGCCTCGCTGCCGACCACGGCCTCGATCGCCTCCTCGAACAGCTCCGGAAAGCGCGACATGTGGACGCCCTTCTGCTCGTGCGAGAGGTCGACGGTGCACTCGATCTCGGCAGCCATCACGGTCTCGCGGCCCTCGTGTCGCACACGTATCGCCTTCTGGACGCCAGTGACGCCGGCGCGCGTCAGCGAGAGCCGCACCTCGGGCATCGAGGCCTGGAGATCGTCAGAGAGGTTCGACATCTCCGTCATGGGGCTACGCTAGCAACGCCGATGACGGCCGACTTCCCCCGCCTCGTTTCTCTGGCCTGCCACGACCTCCGGACGCCGCTCGCGACCGTGCAGGGCTTCGCGAAGACGCTGCTGCGGATCGAGGATCTCGACGAGGAGAAGCGGGCGAGCTACCTCGGTCTGATCGACGCTGCGTCCGAGGAGCTCGTCGAGCTCCTCGACCTCTTGGCGCTCGCGGCGCGGATCGAGGGCGGGCGCTATGACCCGGTCTTGCGCGAGGCCGACTCGCTCGAGCTGGCACCGGACGGCGCGACCGGAAGCGGTGCGACCGTGAACGTCGATCCCGAGGCGGTCGCACGGGCTCTCGGCTCGCTGGCGCGGGCTGCAGCGCGGCACGGCGGCGTCGAAGTCTCCACGACTGTCGACGGGCCGCGCGTCTCGATCGAGCCCGTCGTCGCCGAAGCGGCTCCGGTCGTGCTCGGCGAGGAGCAGAAAGATCTCGGTGCCGCTGTCGCCGTTCAGCTCCTGCGTGCTCTCGGTGCCGGCGTCGATCTCGACGGCACCCGCTTGACCATCACGTTGCCGACCTGAGCCGGAGCATCGCGACGACGCCAAGGGCTGGGCCTGCGGCGAGGAACGCGAACGCCCAGCCCCAGCCGGCCGCGTCCACGAGGAACGGGATCAGCCAGATCGTGGCGACCGTCAGCGTGAAGCCGGCCGCGAGTTGCAGGGTCAACGCCGTCCCCACGTACCCCTGGTCGGCGTGCTCGGTGACGAGCGTCGAGAACTGGGCGGAGTCGGCGACGACGGCGAGCCCCCACACGAGCGCGATCGCGAGTGCGAGGCCGTGCGGGACGAATCCGATCGAGAGCGCGCAAAGGCCCGAAACGACCATGCAGGCCGCGGTCGTCTCCGCCCTCCCGATGCGGTCGCCGAAGACCCCGCCCACAACGCAGCCGAGCCCGCCGACACCGATGACCGCGAACGTGACGAACGCGGCGTCGGTGTGGTCGGCAGAGAGCTCGTCACCGGCGAACACGAGGAACCACGCCCACATGGCGTAGAGCTCCCACATGTGTCCGAGGTAGCCGAGCGAAGCGAGACGGACGCCGCGGTTGCGGAACGCCCGTCCCGCCTGGCGCGGGTCGAACACGGCGCGGGGGAACGGGAACGGGCCTTCGCGCACGCCGGCCAGCACAAGCAGGCCGCCCGCAGCCGTCAAGGCCGAGGTCACGGCCACCACGGTCGGCCACTCGAGGCCGCCGAGCCCGTTCACGAGGTGCGGCGCCGCCGAGCCGACCGTCAGAGCGCCGACGAGGATCCCGAGCGCGGTACCGCGGCCGCGAACGAACCAGGTCGACATCAGCTTCAGCGCCGGCGGATAGACCGCGGCGAGGAAGAAGCCCGTCGCGAAGCGGAGTGGAATCGCCTCTGCCGCGCTGGACGCCGCGAGCAAGCCGAGGTTCGCCGCCGCGGCGCCGAAGGAGCCGCAGACGATCACGAGCCGCGCCGAGCGAACGTCCGCGAGGTTCAGGACGGCCGAAAGGAGCGCGCCCGCGACAAAACCGAGCTGGACGGCAATCGTCAGCCACGCCCCGGCCGAGGTGCCGAGGTCCCAGTCCTCGCGCAGTTGGGGGAGGACCGCGGAGGCGGAGAACCACGTCGACATCGAGAGGACGAGCGCGGCGGCAAGGAGCGCGAGTGCCGTTCGCGCTTCTCGTTCGCTCCCGCTCACGGGCTCACCCTAGAGACCGCGAAGGCCGGGTCTCCCCGGCCTTCGCGAACATCCAGAGACGGAAGACGCTAGTGGCCGGAGCCGCCCATGTCGTCCTCTGAGTCGCCGCCGCCGGGCGCGCCGCTCTGGCCGCCCTGCTCGCCGCCACCCATGCCGCCGCCGCCCTGCTCGTCGC
>JALYRA010000349.1 GCA_030855545.1 Actinomycetota bacterium
CGAGCGCCCGCCGGCGCGACACGGGCAGGGAGGGCATGTCCTGAGCGTGCCCGGAGAGTCGTCACAGAGGGGTAACGCCTCCGTGCCGACTTTGTGCCGATGTACGGGCTAGACGACGAAGTTCACGAGCTTGCCGGGCACGACGATCGTCTTCCGCGGCTCACCACCATTCAGGTGCGCCCGCACCTTCTCGGAGGCTCGCGCAAGCGCCACCAGCTCGTCCTCCCCGATCGACGTCGGCACCTGCAAGCGGTCGCGCAGCTTGCCATTCACCTGTAGGACGACCTCGACAGTGTCGCGCTCGAGCAGCGCGGGATCGGCGACCGGCCACGGTTGCTCCCAGAGGCGCTCGTGGCCGAGCCGCTCCCACAACTCCTCCGCGATGTGCGGCGCGTACGGCTGGATCAGCGACACGGCCGTCTCGGCGGCGAACCGCCCGTCCGAGCTCGCCGTGTCCCGCGACAGCTCGTTCACGAGCTCCATGACTGCCGAGATCGCCGTGTTGAAAGCGAATCGCCTGCCGATGTCGTCGGTCGCCTTGGCGATCGTCTCGTGCGCCTTCCGCGCGAGCGGCCCGTTCTCAGCGGACCCGCGCGGCGCCTCCTCGGCGACCTCGTTGACGACGCGCCACAGCCGCCGCACGAAGCGAGACATCCCCTCGACGGCCTCCTCGGTCCACTCCATGTCCTGGTCGGCGGGGCCGAGGAAGAGGATGCAGAGCCGAACAGCGTCGGCGCCGTGGCGGTCGACGACCTCGTCGGGCCCGGTCGCGGCGCCCGAGCGCTTGGAGATCTTCGTCTTCCCGCTCGTCACCCAGCCGTTCGAGTAGAAGCCTGCGAACGGCTCCCGGAAGCCGACCAGGCCGAGGTCGTTGAGGACCTTGACCCAGAAGCGCGCGTAGATCATGTGCATCGTCGCGTGGTCGACGCCGCCGATGTAGAGGTCGACCGGGTTCCAGTAGTCGACGAGCGCACGCTCGAACGGAGCCGCGTCGTTGTGGGGGTCGCAGTAGCGCAGGAAGTACCAGGACGAGTCGACGAACGTGTCCATCGTCTCGGTCTCGCGCTTGCCCGGCCCGCCGCAGGACGGGCAGTCGACGTTCACCCAGTCCTCGGCCTGCGCCAGCGGAGGCCTCCCCTGCGGCTTGTAGTCCTCGACGTCCGGCAGGACGACGGGGAGCTCGCTCTCCGGGACCGGAACGATCCCGCAGCGGTCGCAGTAGACGACGGGGATCGGGCAGCCCCAGTACCGCTGCCGCGAGAAGCCCCAGTCGCGGATGCGGAAGTTGACCGTGAAGCGACCGCGGCCCTCCCGCTCCAGGCGCTCGACGATCTTCCGGCCGCCCTCGGGCGCGGGAAGCCCGTCGACATCGCCCGAGTTGACGAGCACCTCACCCTCCGTGTGCTCTACGCACGGCTCGCTCTCGTCGACCTCGCCGTCAAGCGGCCGGACGACGTGACGGACGGGCAGATCGAACGCGCGCGCGAAGTCGAAGTCGCGCTGGTCGTGCGCAGGCACGGCCATGATCGCGCCCGTCCCGTAGTCCATCAGCACGTAGTCGGCGACGTAGATTGGGATCTGTTCGCCGTTGCCGGGGTTGACGGCGTGCAGCCCGGTGAAAACGCCGGTCTTCTCCTCCGCGGCGGCACGCTCCTGTGTCTTCTTCGCGGCAGTCCCGCGAACATACGCCCGGACCTCCTCCGACTCGATCCGCCCGACGAGCTCGTGCTCCGGCGCCAGCACGAAGAACGTCGCCCCGTACAGCGTGTCCGGGCGCGTCGTGAAGACGGCGACGTCCTCGTCCCACTCCTCGATCCGGAAGAGGAGCTCGGCGCCCTCGGACCGGCCGATCCAGTTCCGCTGCCGTGCTTTGATCGACTCGGGCCAGTCGACCGTTTCGAGTTCGTCGAGCAGCGCCTGCGCGTAGTCGGTGATCTTGAAGAACCACTGCTCCATCACCCGTGACTCGACCTGGGCGCCGCAGCGCTCGCAGCTTCCATCCGCCAGCACCTGCTCGTTGGCGACCACGGTCTGGTCGTTCGGGCACCACTTGACCGGAGCCCCCTTCCGGTAGGCCAGGTCGCGCTCGAGGAACTTCAGGAACTGCCACTGCTGCCAGCGGTAGTACGCGGGATCGTGCGTGGAGAGCTCGCGCGACCAGTCGATCCACCATCCCATCCGCTGCATCGAGCGCCTGATCGCGACGATGTTCCGTTCGGTGATCTCACGCGGATGGCCACCCTCGCGGATCGCGGCGTTTTCGGAAGGTAGGCCGAAGGAGTCGAAGCCCATCGGGTGCAGCACCTGGAAGCCGTTGCGTCGCCGGAAGTGGGTCGCGATGTCGCCGATCGTGTAGACGAGCAGGTGCCCCAGGTGCAGGCTCCCGGACGGATAGGGGAGCTGTTCGAGCACGTAGCTCTTTGGCGTCTCCGCCCGCGCAGACTCCGGCGGAGTCGCAACCTCGGAGGCACGTGCGTCCGCCCAGATGCGCTGCCATTTCTCTTCGACCTGTCGTGCCTCGTATCTCTCGATCATCTCTGTCTCCGGGTACAAAAAAGCCTCTCGTGAGAGAGGCCAGGGGGAAGCTGTCGCGGCTGCTCGCCGCGCTGGCTTCCTGCTCTATGAAAGAAGCTGCTTCACTGCGCTCATGCTAGCACTGTTCCCGGGCGGCGCCAGGCTCGAGGCGGGAGTGCTGGAGGTCGGGGGCATGCGGGCAACCGACCTGGCGGAGCGCTTCGGCACGCCGCTCGTCGTCTACTCCGAGGACGCGCTGCGCGAGCGAGCCCGGATGTTCCGGCGCGCCGTTCCCGAGGCGCTCGTCGTCTACGGGACCAAGGCATTCCCGAATGTCGCGGTGATGCGCCTGCTCGTGGAGGAGGGTCTCGGTGCGGACGTGTCGACGCTCGGCGAGCTGGCGTTCGCGCAACGCGCGGGAGTTCCCGCCGAGCGGCTCGTCGTGCACGGGAACAACAAGACCGACGAGGAGCTGCGCGCGGCCGCCGCGGCAGGCGCGCTCGTTGTGCTCGACGCGCTCGACGAGCCTGCGCGGGCGGCGGAAGCCGGCGTCGAGCGGGTGCTCGTCCGCGTCACGCCGGGCGTCGAGGCGGAGACGCACGAGAAGATCCGCACCGGCCACCGGGGCTCGAAGTTCGGGCTTGATGCGGACGAGGCGCTCGAAGCGATCCGGGCCGCGCGCGTTGCGGGGCTGACGGTGGAAGGGCTCCACGTTCATGTCGGCTCGCAGCTCGCCGACGGCCGCGCCCATCTGCTCGCGGTCGAGCTGCTCGCCGAGTTCTCCGTCCGCTGTCGTACGGAGCTCGACTGGACTCCCGCGGTGATCGACATCGGCGGCGGCTTCGGCATCCGCCACGTCGAGGACGAGCCGGAACCACCGGTCGAGGAGCTCGTGCGCACGATCGCCGGCGCCGTCTCCCGTGGCTGGGTGATGCGGGGACTGCGCGCTCCGCAACTGATCGTCGAGCCGGGGCGGGCACTCGTCGGGCCGACGGCGTTCACGCTCTACACCGTCGGCGCGGTCAAGCAGGCCGGCGACCGGCGATACGTCGCGATCGACGGCGGCATGTCCGACAACCCGCGTCCACAGCTCTACCAGGCTCGTTACGCGGCGCTGCTCGCGAATCGCGCCGATGACGTTGCGGACGGCGAGTTCACGATCGCCGGAAAGCACTGCGAGTCGGGAGACGTGCTGATCGAGCGCGCCGAGCTGCCCCGGCCGCGGCGCGGCGACCTGATCGCGGTGCCCGCGACGGGCGCCTACACGCTCGCGATGGGCTCGAACTACAACGGCGTCCCTCGCCCGGCCGCCGTCCTCGTCGGCGACGGCGACGCCCGTCTCATCCTCCGCCGCGAGACGATCGAAGACCTGCTGGCGCGCGAGATCTAGAGAGCGAAGAGCTCCTCGCCGTGCGCCGCGAGCGCAGCGAGCGCGTTGCCGGGCTCGATCTTGCGGAGACAGTGCTCACACCGCGCGGTGTAGGCGAGCCCGTAGACGGCGGCCGCACCGGCCGTCTCTCGTTCCGCGGGCGTGAACGCCACGCCGCGAGCTGCGCCGTACTCCGCCACGAACGCGCGCGACTCGGCGAGCGAGGGAGCGAGGCGTACGGGCAGGCGCCAGGTGAAGGTGAACGAGCGCGCAGCTTCGCCGACGATCACGGGCTCAGGACCGACCGCGAGGCTGTCCCAGTCATAGATCGCCGCAACCCCGCCGTCGACGAAGCGGAAGTGCTTGACGCTCCAGTCCACATGTCCGACCACACGCTGCCCAGCCGGGCGGCGCAACAGCTCACGCGCCCGTGCCGCCAGCTCGTCGATCCACTCAGCACCGGCCGCAGTCGCCTCGAAGTCAAAGATGGCGCTGTGTGGCTCCGGCCAGAGCTGTCCCTCGGGGATTCGGCTGAGGAGCCCGGGCCGGAGTCCAGGAAGATCGACGAAGCCGCGCCCGACGTCGATCAGACGCGCGAGAGTCTCCGCCATCGCGCGTCGCACCGACGGATCGTGCGCGTCCGCCCACTCGCCCTCAGACCGGAGCTCCTCGGCTGTCGCGTACCAGCTGCCGAGCGGCGTCGGCTCGAGCACCGGACGCGGGCAGGGAAAGCCGGAGGCGGCAAGCCGCGACTGCACGGAGTGCACTGCTCGAAGAGCTTCGAGGGGCTCGTTCGGCTGGTGTGCCTTGACAACGACCTGCCGTCCGTCGGCGAGCCGGAGCCCGAAGACGCTGCCGACGCTGGATTCGAAGAAGTACGGCTCGTCGATCGGAGAGCCCAGCTGCTCCAAGCAGAAGCGGTCGACCTCGGCCGAGATCGAGTCGGGATCGTCGGTGCCGAAGACGAGCCGCTCGACTGGCCAGTCGAGCCACTCGCCGCGACGCTCGACGATCAACCGCGACACGGACGTCGTCATCGAGCGCGAGCTTCCGCGACGTACACCTCCGTCGTGTAGGCAGCCGTCAACGGATCGTCGGGGAGCCTCGCCCGTAGATCCTCGAGAGCACCGAGCCGCTCGTCCTCGTCAAGTGCTGCGACGACGCTGATTGTCGAGAACCGTTCGATGAAGTCCTCTCGAGCAAGCCGCTCCCGGAACTCGAAGGTTCGCTGCTCGAGCGGCAGGAAGAGTTCGCCGGTAAACGCGCGACTCCACGTCTCGTCGGACGACCGCTCGACCAGTTGACCGCGCACCGCCTCGGCTGCTCGTCCGACCTCGTCGTCCGCGAGCGCATTCCAGAGGAGGCCGACACCACCGCCGGCACGCAAGACGCGGTGGATCTCCTTGACCGCGACCGGCCCGTCGAACCAGTGGAAGGCTTGCCCGACCGTGACCGCGTCGACGCTGGCATCCGCGAGTGGGATCGCCTCGGCCGTACCCTCCAGCGGCGTGACGCCCGGGACGGCATGCGCAAGCTCCGCGCGCATCTCGTGCAGCGGCTCGACGGCGAGCACCTCCGCGCCGAAGGGAACGAGCTGACGCGTCAGCTTCCCCGTCCCCGCTGCCAGGTCGAGAACGACTCGGCCGGGCGCGAGACCGAGCCGCCGCCCAAGCCATGCGACGGCATCCTTCGGATACGACGGCCGTGAGCGCTCGTACGCAGGGGCGACTCGGGCGAAGCTGCGGGCGACGTCGGAGATTGCGTCAGCGTACGCGGCGGAGGAGCTCCGACTCCACGTCCTGCGGGCTGAGCCCGCGCGCCGCCAGCAGCGCATAGCTGTGGAACCAGAGGTCGGCGATCTCCTCGACGAGGCGCTCGTCCGACTCACCAGCTCCGGCGAGTGCAGCCTCGAGGCCCTCCTCCCCCACCTTGCGCGCCGCCAGCGCGGGGTCGTCGAGGAGGGAGACGACATACGACCCCTCGGGGCGCTCCAGCGCGCGCTCCTTGATCAGCCGCCAGAGCCACGGAGCGAAGCACGACTCGGCGCCGGTGTGACAAGCCGGCCCGGCCGGGCGCACGCGCAGGAGAATCGCGTCGCCGTCGCAATCGTCGCGCAGCTCCTCGACCGCCAGGATGTTGCCGGAGGTGGCACCCTTGTGCCAGAGCTCCTGCCGCGAGCGGCTCCAGAACCACGCCTCACCGGTCTCGCGAGTGCGGCGCAGAGCCTCCTCGTCCATCCAGGCGAGCATCAGGACGCGACCGCTCGCGGCGTCCTGCACGATCGCGGGGGTCAGCTCCGGACGTTCCATCCCGCCTCCCTCAGCTCGGCCTTCAGCTCCGGCAGCCGCTCCGGACGCTCGTGCACGATCGAGGCGATCAGCGCCGCCTCCGCGCCCGCCTCATACGCCTCGACGAGATGCCGCGCCTCGCCGGCTCCGCCCGAAGCGATCAGCGGTGTCTCGACCGCGGCGGCGACCGCTCGCGTCAGCTCGAGGTCGTAGCCGGCGCGGGTCCCGTCGGCGTCGATCGAGGTGAGCAGGATCTCGCCCGCGCCGTGCTCGACCGCCCGCACCGACCACGCGACCGCGTCGAGGCCGCGCGGGGTCCGGCCACCATGCGTGACGACCTCGCCCGCGCGGGCGTCGATCGCGCAGACGACTGCCTGGGCGCCGAATTCGTCCGCAAGCCGGGTCAGGATCGACGGATCGTCGACGGCGGCGCGGTTGACGGCGACCTTGTCCGCCCCGGCCCGAAGCAGCGCTCTCGCATCCTCGAGCTCGGAGATGCCGCCGCCGACCGTGAACGGGATCGTCAGCTCCTCGGCCGCCCGCGTGACGAGCTCGAGCGTCGGCCCGCGGCCTTCGAGCGTGGCGGTGATGTCGAGGAAGACGAGCTCGTCGGCGCCGAGCTCGGAGTAGCGGGTCGCGAGCTCGACTGGATCGCCGACGTCCCGGAGCGCCTCGAAGCGCACGCCCTTGACGACGCGTCCGCCCGCGACGTCCAGGCAGGGGATCACGCGCTTCTTGACCATCGGATCGCGTTCTCGAGCACGCGCGCGCCCGCGGCGGCGCTCCGCTCGGGGTGAAATTGAACGCCGGCCAGCGGTCCCGACTCGACGGCGGCGACGATCGGGCCGCCGTGATCGACCTCGGCCACCGCGAGCTCCTCGTCGTCGGGCGCCGCCGCGTAGCTGTGCGCGAAGTAGACGTCGGCTCCGTCGAGACCCTCGAGTAGAGCGGACGGACGCGTGAGCGCGAGCGTGTTCCAGCCCATGTGCGGGACGCGAGGCGCGCGGACGCGGCGGACGGAGCCTGCGAGCAGCCCCAAGCCCTCGCCGCCCTCCTCGCTGGCGCCGAAGAGGAGTTGCATTCCGACGCAGATGCCGAGAACCGGCCGGCCCGCGGCGACTCGCTCACGCAATGCCTCCGTGACGGGTGCGAGTCCGCGTGCGGCGCTCTCCACGTGGCCGACGCCCGCGATCACCGTCAGCGGCGCCCCGCGCACGGTGTCCGGGTCGATGGAGATCTCTGGCGCCGCCCCCGCCCGCTCGAGCGCCGCGCAGACGCTGCGCAGATTGCCGGCGCCGTAGTCGGCGAGCACGACCTTCACGCGAGGCCCTTCGTCGAGACCACTCCGGCACCGGTGCGTGCGCACGCCTCGCGCAGCGCGCGCCCGAGGGCCTTGAAGGCCGCCTCCGCGACGTGGTGGTCGTCCGTGCCGGACGCGGAGAGGTGGAGCGTGCAGCCGGCCTGCATCGCAAACCGTTCGAGCGCGTGCGGCAGCAGCGTCGGGGCGAGGCCGCCGATCCGGTCTCCCGTGAACGAAAGCCGGATCTCTGCGTGCGGGCGCCGCACGAGGTCGACGGCGGCGGTCGCCGAGGCCTCGTCCATCGGCACGGTCGCGGCGCCGTAGCGCGCGACACCCTCGCGCTTCGCGAGCGCCTGAGAGAGCGCGTCGCCGAGCGCCGCGAGCACGTCTTCGACCGTGTGATGCTCGTCGACGTCGAGGTCGCCTGCGGCGGCGAGCTCGAGATCGAAACCCGCGTTGAAGGCCCACAGCGTCAGCAGGTGATCGAGGAAGCCGATCCCGCTCGCCACCCGCCCACGCCCGTTGCCGTCGAGGTCGAGCGAGATGCGCAGCGCCGTCTCCGTGCTCGTGCGGACGAGGAAGGCGTCCCTGCCCTGGGAGATCGTCGCGGCCGCGCCGAGCGCCGCCAGCAGCACGTCGTTCTCACGCGGTCGCCGCAGCGTCACACGGATCCCTTCGGCGAAGACGCGAACGACGAGACCCTGCACTTCGAGCCGCACGCCGAGCCCATCGTCTGTGCGGACGAAGACGAAGTTGCCGTGTCCGGCCGGGCAGTCGTAACCCGCCGTGGCGAGCGCCTCCTGCACGCGCCGCCGCTCTGCCAGCGTCTCCTCGATGTCGATTCTCGGCTCGCGGAGCGCCGCAGCCGCGATGCGGGCAGCGGGCGCGGAGACGCTCGCCGGCGCTCGGCGCAGCTC
>JALYRA010000203.1 GCA_030855545.1 Actinomycetota bacterium
GGTAGAGCTGCGAGAGGCCGAGCATGTCGGAGCGCTCGACGATCAGCGTGTTCGCCTGCGGGATGTCGATTCCCGATTCGATGATGGTCGTCGACACGAGCACGTCCGCGTCGCCGCGCAGGAACGCGTGCATCTTCTCCTCGAGCTCCCGCTCCTTCATCTGACCGTGCGCGACGATGAAGCGGACCTTCGGGCAGAGCTGCCGCAGCTTCTCGGCCGCCTCCTCGATCGTCTCGACGCGGTTGTGCAGGTAGAACGCCTGCCCGCCGCGTTCGATCTCGCGGTCGAGCGCGGTCCGCACGACCTCCTCGTCGTACTCGCCGACGGTCGTCCGGATCGGCCGCCGGCCCTCGGGCGGGGTCTCGATGATCGAGATGTCGCGCAGGCCGGAGAGCGACATGTGCAACGTCCGCGGGATCGGTGTGGCGGACAGCGCGAGCACGTCGACCTCGAGTCGCAGCGAGCGGAGCAGCTCCTTCTGCGCGACGCCGAAGCGCTGCTCCTCGTCGAGGATGACGAGGCCGAGGTCCTTCGGGATCACGTCGCGGCTGAGGACGCGGTGCGTTCCGATCAGCACCTCGATCTTGCCCTCGCCGAAGTCCTTCAGGATCTGCTTCGTCTCGGCCGGCTTGCGGAAGCGGGAGACCATCTCGACGCGCACCGGGAAGTCGCGATAGCGGGCCTTGAACGTGTTCCAGTGCTGCTCGGCGAGGATCGTCGTCGGGCAGAGAAAGAGCACCTGCTTGCCGTTGACCGCGGCGGCGAACGCGGCGCGGACGGCGACCTCGGTCTTGCCGAAGCCGACGTCGCCGCAGACGAGCCGGTCCATCGGCCGGGGCGCCTCGAGATCCTCCTTGACGGCTTCGATCGCACGCGCCTGGTCCTCGGTTTCCCGGTAGGGGAACTCGGTCTCGAGCCGCTCGAGCCACTCGTTCTCGAGGTCGTAGGGCGTGCCCGGCGCCTGCTGTCGCTGGGCGTAGAGGGCGATCAGCTCGGTCGCGAGCTCGTGGACGCTCTCGCGCGCGCGGGCCTTCAGGTTCTGCCAGGCCTTGCCGCCGAGCTTGGAGAGCGCGGGCGAGCTGGCGTCGGCGCCGATGTACTTCGAGATCTTGCCGAGCTGCTCGTGCGGGACGTAGAGCCGGTCGTCGCCCCGGAAGGCGAGGAAGAGGTAGTCGCGCGTGACGCCGGCGACCTCCTTCGTCTCGAAGCCGAGCAGCTTCCCGACGCCGTGATCCTCGTGGACGATGAAGTCGCCGCTGCGCAGGTCGGCGAAGCTCGCGAGGGCGCGACCGAGCCGGCGGTCGGCGCGCGGAGGCCGCTTGCGGAAGACCTGCGTGTCGGGCAGGAGTACGAGCCCGAGCTCGCGCCAGACGAATCCGCGTCGCGCCGGCGCGACGGCGAAGAGAAGCTCCGGTTCCGCGGGGAGGTCCTCGCCCGGCTCGAGCACGCGCGAGGCCGCGCGCTTGAGCAGGTTCCCGGTCCGCAGCGCCTCGCCTCCGTGCGGAAACGCGACAACGATCCGGCTGCCGCCGCGGACGAAGCCATTCAGCTCGTTCTCGGCCTCGCTGAGGCCGCGTGCGGCGATCGCCGGCCGTTGTGCCTCGAACGAGAACGGCTGCCCCTGTGGGAACGGATCGAGCTCGGAGGCGCCGGCGAGTGAGACCTCCTCGAATCCCTCCTCCATCCAGACGCGGCGCACCTCCTCCGGCTGGAAGACGAAGTCGGGGACGCGGCCGAGGACCGGCACGAGGTTGGCCGGCGCTTCGAGTACGACGGGATCGCCCCAGTCGTCGTCGGGCAGCGTCGGCTCGGCGAGGTCCGCGATCCGCTCGGTCGCCGGGTAGATCACCGCTCCCTCGACCGGGTGGAGCGCGCGCTGCGTAAACGGCGAGAAGGCGCGCACCTGCTCGATCTCGTCGCCGTAGAAGTCGATCCGAAGTGGCTCGCGGCCGGTCGTCGGGAAGACGTCGATCAGGCCGCCGCGCACGGCGAAGCCACCGCGCTCCTCGGCGCGGTCGACGCGCTCGTATCCCGCGAGCGCGAGCGCTTCGGCGAGCTTCTCGAATCCCGGCTCCGACCCGACCTCGAGCCGGATCGGATCGGGCCGCTCGGCGGCCGGCGGCATCCCTTCCGCGAGCGCCGCCGCCGATGCGCAGACGAGCCCGCCGCCGGCGAGAACGTCCAGCGCGCGAGCGCGCTCGCCGACCAGGTGAGGCGGTGGCTCGAGTCCGGAGCCCCACCGAACACCTCGGCCAGGCAGGAGCGCTACCCGCTCGGGGCCGAGAAACCAGCCGGCCGCCTCTGCCGCGTCGCGCGCGTCGGCATCCTCCGGCAGCAGCACGACGACCCCGCGTTCGAGCTGTTCGTGCAGCGCCGCGAGCAGGAGCGGGAGCACCGGCTCTGAGACGCGAGCCCGAGTGGGTAGAGCAGCCGCGTACGCCTGCAGGCGCTCGAGCGCGAGCAGCTCCCTTACGAACGCGTGGAGTACGGGACGGTCCATGACGATTATCCGGAAGCGGGTTCCGGCGGGGCGCATGGTATCCGCCTGCCTACTGCTGCCGTCCTCCATGCCAGGACTCCCACAGCGCGGCGTACGAGCCGTTGTGCTCGACGAGCTCGTCGTGTGTGCCGAGCTCGGCGAGCTTACCGTCCTCGACGACGGCGACCCGGTCGGCGTCGTGCGCGGTCTGGAGGCGGTGCGCGATCGCAACCACCGTGCGCCCCTCGAGCACCGAGGCAAGCGAGCGCTCGAGGTGCCGCGCGGCGCGCGGGTCGAGAAGCGAGGTGGCCTCGTCGAGCACGAGCGTGTGGGGATCGGCGAGCACGAGCCGAGCGAGCGCCACCTGCTGCTGCTGTGGCGGCGTCAGCGCGAAGCCGCCCGCGCCGACCACCGTCTCGAGTCGCTCCGGGAGTGCTTCCGCCCACTCGTGCGCGTCGACGGCTTCGAGCGCGGAGCGCAGATCGTCGTCGTCGGCGCCGACGCGGGCGAGCCGGAGGTTGTCGGCGAGCGTGCCGACGAAGACATGCTGCTCCTGGGTGACGAGCGCGACCTCGCGGCGGAGAGAGTCGAGCGTGAGGTCGACGAGGCGCACGTCGCCGACCTCGACGCGGCCCGTCCGCGGAGGGTGGATGCCCGCGAGCAGGCGTCCGAGCGTCGACTTGCCGGCGCCCGATGGCCCGACGACGGCGATCCGTTCGCCAGGCTCGAGATCGAGATCGAGGCCGTGGAGGACGTCGCGGCCCTCGACGTAGGCGTAGCGGACGTCTTCGGCCCGCAACCGCTCGTGCTCAGGCTCCTCGCCGGTCGCGGTACGGTCGTCCGGCACCTTCGAGACGCCGACGAGCCGCGCGAACGAGGTGGCGCCGACCTGGATCTCGTCGAGCCAGGAGATCAACCGGTCGACCGGGTCTGCGAGCTGCTGGACGTAGAGCGCCACCGCCGTCACTTCGCCGATCGATGCACGGCCCGTCGTGATCAGCCAGCCGCCCCAGACGAGCGCCGTCGCAACCGGGAGCACGTAGGCGATCTCGACGGTCGGAAACCAGATCGTGCGCAGATAGAGCGTGCGGCTCTCGGCGCGGAACGCGTCGGCGAGGTCGTCATCGACTCGGCGCACACGCCGGCGGCCGAGGCCGAGCGCGTCGACGGTCCGCCCGCCGTCGACGGTCTCGCCGACCGTACCGGTGGCGGTGGCATAGGCGGCCCGCTCCCAGAGGTAGCCCTCGGGCGCGCGCTTCAGATACCAACGCGTCCCGATGACGATGGCGGGCAGCCCGACGATGCACGGGAGTGCCGCGATCGGGCTCACCAACCCTGCTGCGACGACGGTGAGCAGCGTCGTCACGGCGGCGATCAGCGTCTCCGGGATCGCGAAGCGGACCGTGCGGGCGAGCGAGTCGACATCGGCGGTGGTTCGCGAGACGAGATCGCCCGTGCCCGCGCGCTCGACAGTCGAGAGCGGCAGTGCCAGGACGCGGCGCATGAAGTCTTCGCGCAGGTGGGCGAAGATCTGCTCGGAGAGCACGAAGGACGCGCGCCTCGCGAACCAGGTGAGGATCGTCTGCGCGACGACGAACACGGCAAGCAGGCCGACGATGCGGTTGACGTGGCCGGTCGTCGTTCCCTTCGTCACCGCCTCGACGAGATCGCCGAGGAGCCGCGGCGCCGCGAGGCCGGCAACAGCGGCGAGAGCGTGCAGGCCGATCACGATCCCGATCGGGCGCTTGTGCTCGCGGAAGAGCTCGGCAGCGCGAGCGCGGACTTCCGGGCCGGCGGCGATCGGCAAGCGCTCGCTCATGCTGCCTCCTCCCGCGTCACTGTCGCGCGATAGCCGGGCGATGACTGCAGCAGCTCGCGGTGCGTGCCGATGGCGGCGACGCGACCGTCCTCGAGGTAGACGACGCGGTCGGCGTTGCCGAGGACGAGCGGGCTTGCAGTGGCGACAACGGTCGTCCGGCCACGACGCGCCTCGTGGAGCCGGCGGGCGATCCGCGCCTCGGTGTGCGCGTCGACAGCGCTCGTCGGCTCGACGAGGACGAGGATCTCGGCGCCGGAGAGGAGTGCGCGCGCGAGCACGAGCCGCTGCCGCTGCCCGCCGGAAAGCGACCGACCGCGCTCCTCCACGTTTCCGTCAAGCCCCTCGGGCAGCGAGTCGAGCACGTCTTCCGCGTTCGCGACGGATAGCGCCTCGAGCAACTGCTCGTCGGTCGATCCTCCCCACGGGTCGAGCTCGCCGCGGAGCGGGCCGGAGAAGATCAGCGGATCGGTTTCGCTGACGACGATGCGCCGGCGGACGGCCTCGACAGGAAGCATCTGCAGGGGAACGCCCCCGAGCGTGACCTGCCCGTCGTCGACGAAGCGGCCGAGCCGATCGGCGAGCCGCGCCGCCTCTTCCGGCTCCCGGCAGACGACACAGGTCGTGATGCCAGGCTCGACGATGAGGCCGGTCGTCGCGTCGACGAGCGGCAATCCCGGCGGAGGCTCGGCGGCGGCAGCGGCCGGCTCGGCAACGAGCGGCTCGATGGAGAGGACGGCCAGCATGCGCTGCGCCCCGACATAGGAGCGTGTGACCTTGTCGACGGCCTCCGCCGCGGTGCGGAGCGGGATGACGAGGAACGCGGCGTAGCCGTAGAAGGCGACCAGCTCGCCGGGGCTGATCTTCCCTTCGATCGCGAGGCGCGCGCCGAGCCAGGTCACGATCACGACGAAGATCCCGGGCAGGAGCACCTGGGCCGAGTCGAGCGTCGACTGTGGCAGCGCCACCCGCACGCCCGCGAGCCGCACCAGCTCCGAACGTTCGCGATAGCGGCCGAGGAAGACGTTCTCGCCGCCGATTCCGCGCAGCACGCGGAGGCCGGCGACGGTGTCGGCCCCGAGCGCTGTCAGCTGCCCGACCTCCTCTCGCTGGTCGCGCTGGCGCGCCTGCAGCGGCCGGATCACGAACGAGAGGCTCGCGACGAGCACCGGCACCCCGAGCAAGACGACGAGCCCGAGCACGAACGACGACGAGAGCAGAATCGCCGCGACGACGAAGTACGAAGCGATCGCGCCGGAGAGGCGCGCCGTGATGTCGAAGGCGCCGCCGGCACGAAGCGCATCGTTCGAGACTGTCGCCACGACCTCGCCAGTCGTCAGCTTCGTCCGGATCGCGGGACCGACGAGCGCGGCGTGATGCGCGACGACCTGGAACATCCGGAAGGACGCCTGCAGCCAGTTCGAGACGGCGACCCGATGCCGGAGCACGCCTGCGCCCGCCTGAACGGTGCCGAGCGCGAGGAGGACAGCCGCCCACTTGAAGAGCGCACCGTTGTCGCGGGCGGCGAGGCCGTCGTCGACGGCTCGGCCGAGGGCGTATGGAAGCAGCGCCTGCGCGAGCATCCAGACGACGCCGAACGTCATTCCGAGCGCGAGCGTGCTCAGCTGCTTGCGCCCCACCCAGAGGAGGAAGCTGGTGGGAGAGCGCGTGTCGGGCGTGCCGGGATCGTCGAACGGGAGCTTCTTCATCCGGCGCGCCAGTCTACGCGCGGCTTCCGCCGGATTCCGCGATGATGCCGGCGATGGCAGACCGCCCGCCCGAGTCGATGACGGCCGCGCAGCGCGATGCGCTCGCCGAGGAGCTGGCGCAGCTCGAAGGGCCGAAGCGTGCCGAGATGGTCGAGGCGATCGCGACCGCGCGCGGGTTCGGCGACCTCTCCGAGAACTTTGCCTACCACGACGCGAAGAACGAGCAGGGCCTGCTCGAGCGCCGGATCACGATCCTCCGTCGTCGCGTCGAGAACGCTGTCGTCGTGGAGCAGGCCGGGGCAGGAGTCGTCGGCGTCGGATCCGTGGTCGAGGTGGAGGACGAAGGCGGCGGGCGCTTCGAGGTCGAGATCTCGAGTGTGGGCGGCGTCTCGACCGACTCGCCGCTCGGCTCCGCGCTCCTCGGCGCGAAGATCGGCGAGAGCGTCCAGGTCGAGGCTCCGAAGGGCGCCTGGACCGCACGCGTCGTCAGCGTTCGCTAATTGAAGCGGCGCTGGGCCTCGTCGAGGCCGTCTATCGCGAGCACCTCGACGGCGTCGGCGGCGCGGGCGATCAGTGTCTCGGCGTCGTCGTCCGGCTCGAACGGGCTCAGCACGTAGTCGGCCACAGGCCGGCGGTCGCCGCGTCCCGGTCGGCCGACGCCCGCCCGGATGCGTAGGAACTCCGCCGAGCCGAGCGCCTCCCGGATCGAGCGGAGGCCGTTGTGGCCGGCGAGGCCACCGCCGAGCCGCACCTGGATCCGCGCATGCTCGAGGTCGACCTCGTCGTGGATGACCACGATCTGCTCGGTCGGCAGCTTGAAGAAGCGCGCGGCGGCGGCGAGCGAGCTCCCCGAGAGGTTCATGTACGTCTCCGGCTTCAAGAGCGCGAGCCGCAGGCCGTCGACGCGCACCTGGGCGAGTTGCCCCGAGAACTTCGACTTGAACGAGCCGTCGTGGCGCCGCGCCAACTCGTCGACCACCATCCAGCCGACGTTGTGCCGGTCGTGCGTGTGCTCGCGGCCCGGGTTACCGAGACCGACGACGAGCAGATCCAACGTCGAGGCGCTCTCGCCCCGACGGAAGAGGCGCATCTACTCCGAGTCGGAGGATTCGGAGCCGGACTCCGCCGTGGGCTCGCCGCCCTCGGCAGCCTCACCATCGGCGGCCTCGCCCTCGTCACCCTCGGCGACGCCCTCGAGACCCTCCTCGCCCTCGACGGGCTCGGGCTCGGCCTCGACGATCGGGGCGGAGACGGTTGCGATCACGGTCTCGTGCAGGTCGTCGAGGAACGCGACGCCCTCGAGCGTCGGGATGTCCTCGAGCCGGATCGCGCCGTTCATCTCGAGCGAGCTGACGTCGACCTCGATCGACTCCGGAACCTCCATCGGCAGCGCTTCGACGTTGAGCGTCGTCGAGGGCTGGTTGAGAACGCCGCCCTCCTTGACGCCCGGAGCGTCCTCGGCGCCCTGCAGGTGCACATTCACTGTCGCCTGGATGGCGACGTCGAGGCGCACTTCCTGAAGATCGACGTGTCGGACATAGCCCTTGACGGGATCTCGCTGGTACTCCTTCAAAATCGACGGATGCGTGGTGCTCTGGCCCTCCAAGACGACGTCGAGCACTGCGTGCAGGCCGGACGAGCTGGTCAGCGCGGCCCGGAGGTCGCGCTCCTGGATCGCGATCGCCTTGGCGTTCGTCTTGCCGTAGAGGACGCCCGGAATGAAGCCCTGCTTGCGCAGGCGCCGCGACTCGGGCGAACCGAGCCGCTCACGCTCCTTCACTTCCAGGCGAAATCGCTCTCCAGCCACGACGGCGGAGTGTAGCGCAACCCTAGTAACAGTCTGTTACTAGGCTACTTGATGCGCAGGTCGACGCCCAGAAGCAGCAGCGGCCAGAGCAGGATCGCGAGCGCGGCCGAGAGGACGCGCTTTCCCGTCTCCAGGTTCTCGAGGTAGTCCTTCGAGTAGGCGACGAACAGGCCGATGGCGAGGTAGATCAGGCCCAGAAGCTTGCGCGGAAGGAGCATCAGAAGAGTTGGTTTTCCCCGGCGAAGATCGCTGAAACCGAATCGTCGGAGAACACGTTCTGAATCGTCTCCGCGAGCAGGCCGGAGATCGAGAGCACCTCGATGTTCTCCGGCTTGCCGATCTCGTCCACCGGCACCGTGTCGGTGACGACCACCTTCTCGAACGCGCTGCCCGCGATCCGCTCGAGCGCCGGGCCGTTGAAGAGGGCGTGCGTCGCGCACGCCAGCACCCGTGTCGCGCCCGCCTCCCGGAGCGCCTCGGCGCCTGCGCAAAGTGTTCCGGCCGTATCGATGATGTCGTCGGTCATGACCGCGACCTTGCCGGCGACGTCGCCAATCACGCCGGTCACCTTCGCCTCGTTGTGTCCCGGCCGTTCCTTGTTGAGAACGACGAGACCGCCGCCGATCATCTCCGCGAAGTGGCCCGCCAGCTTGGCGCGCCCGGTGTCGGGCGCCACGGCCACGCGCTCGACGTCCGTGCCGAGATAATCGCGGATGTGCTGGGCGAACATCGGCACCGCGACCATGTGGTCGACGGGGATGCTGAAGAAACCCTGTACCTGACCGGCATGCAGGTCCATCGTGATCACGCGGTCGACGCCCGCTGTCTCGAGTAGGTCGGCAACGAGGCGCGCAGTGATCGGCTCGCGCGGCCGGGACTTCTTGTCCTGGCGCGCGTAGAAGTACCAGGGGATGACGGCGGTGATCCGCTTCGCCGACGCGAGGCGGGCGGCGTTGACCATGATCAGGAGCTCCATCAGGTGCTCGCCGATCGACGGCGCCGCGGTCTGGACGATGAACATGTCGGCCCCACGCACCGAGTCCTCGAAGCGGAAGTACGGCGACCCGTCGGCGAAGGTCGTCAGCTCGACGTTCGTCAGCTCGACGCCGAGATGGGCGGCGATCTTGTTCGCGAGCTCGGGGTGCGAGCTACCGGCGACCACCGCGAGCCGCTTCTGCGGCGTCAGCGAGACGGCTCGGCCGACGTTGAGCTGCGGCGTCGGCTCCCTGCCTTCGAGGCCAGGCAGCGGCTGCTCAATCGTTCCGCTTTCCACCGCGTCCTTCCTTGGTGATCTGCTTTGGAGGGAACCCCGCGAGCGCGTTCCCGGGAACGTCGTCCGTAACGACCGATCCCGCCGCCGTCCACGCATCGTCGCCAATAGTGACCGGAGCAACGAACATAGTGTCCACACCGACGCGGACGTTGTCGCCGATCGTGGTCTTGCCCTTGGGCAGGCCAGGCTGGTGCGGAAAGTTCGCGGTGATCGTCCCTGCGCCGATGTTCGTATTCTCCCCGATCTCAGCGTCGCCGATGTAGGACAGGTGCGGCACCTTCGTCCCTTCCCCGACCACAGACTTCTTGATCTCCACGAAGGTGCCGGCTTTCGAGCTCGGCCCGAGCACCGTCCCAGGGCGAAGGTAACAGAACGGTCCGACCGAAGCCGCCGGGCCGACCTCGGCGTCGATCGCGACGACGTGCGCTCCGATCTCGGCGCCCGCGGCGACGCTCGTCGAGCCGCGGAGGTAGGTGAACGGGTGCACAGTCGCGTCGGCCTCGATCCGGACACCGGGCTCGATCCACGTCGAGACGGGGTCGACGATCGCGACGCCGGCGAGCATGTGGCCGAGGTTGATGCGGTCGCGAAGCGACGCCGCCGCGGCGGCGAGCTCGACACGCGTGTTGACGCCCTCGGTCTCCTCCGCGTCAGCGGCGAGGTGCGCGACGACGCGCTCCCCGAGGGAGACGAGATCGCGCACGGCATCCGTCAGATAGAGCTCGCCCTGCGCGTTGTGCGGCTCGAGCCGGTCGAGCGCCGGCCAGAGCACGTCGCTGCGGAAGACATAGATCGACGAGTTGCACTCACGGATCTCGAGCTCTTCGGACGACGCGTCCCCTGCTTCGACGATTCCCTCGACGGTGCCGTCGGCGCTGCGAACGACGCGGCCGTACGAGCGTGCGTCCTCCGGCTCGAACGTGAGCACTGTCGCCGCCGCCTGCTCGCTCCGGTGCGTCTCGACGAGCGCCCGTAGCAGCTCAGTCGTGAGGAGCGGCGTGTCGCCGGAGAGGACGAGAACGTCGTCCGGTCCATCGCCGACGGCCTCTCGCGCCGAACGAACGGCGTCGCCTGTGCCGAGCGGCCGCTCCTGCACGGCGACGGCGACGTCGCCGAACTGGTCGCGGCTCTCGGGCGAGGCGATCACGACGAGCGGCTCAGGACCAAGCGGCCGCGCGGCCTCGAGCACCCAGTCGACCATGCGCCGGCCGAGGATCGGGTGCAGATGCTTCGGCGTCCCCGACTTCATGCGCGTGCCGAGGCCACCGGCCATGACCACGGCTGCGAAGGACGGATCTGTCACTGGGCGGTCTGCGATAGCTGGGGCGCCAGGATTCGAACCTGGGATCGCGGGACCAAAACCCGCTGCCTTACCGCTTGGCTACGCCCCATCGAACCTGTCACGTAATCCTAGCGACGGTCGCGAAGGAGGACGACGAGGGCGATCACCGCAAAGAGGACGAGCGCGACGACCGCAAATGCCGTCAGGACGAGAGCGAGCGCCGGCACCAGCACGACGGCCACCTGAGAGACGGCGACGATCCAGGAGACCTGGCGCACCTCGTCGCGGCGGGCCGCACGCCCGCGCAGGACGTAGAGGGCGACAGCCGCGATCGCGAGCAGAACGACGACCCACCAGTCGATCGCCCCGATGAGCACCAGGATCCCCTCGACGAGCGCAACGAGGAGCGCGATCCGAAGCCGGTTCGCGCGGACCCAGCCGCGCGGGGCGGAACCGTGCTCGATCGTCAGCGGGCGATCCACGAGTCAACCGTACCGGCCGCCGCTCAGCCGTACCAGGCAGGCACGGTCAGCCACGTACGCGCCGCACGACGGAGTCGCCGCTGAGCCTCCTGCGCGTGTCGCTTGTGCTGGAAGAGGCCGTAGACGGCCGGTCCGGCGCCGCTGACGTCTGCGCGGAACGCGCCGAGACCGAGCAGCGCGGCGGCGAGCGGCGACGAAGCGAGATCGTTCGGGGGCAGCGAAGCGAGGTCGCGCGACCGCCGGATCGCCGCTAGCGCCTGGTCGAGCGCAGCACGCCGCTCGTTCCAGCCCGTCGCACCCTCACGGTCGTCGAAGCGCCGATAGACGGAAGCTGTCGACTCCTTCGTGACGCCGTTTGGGAGCGCCAGGACGATCCAGTAGTCCTGTGGGAGGTCGATCGGCTCCAGGTCGGAGCCGTCCCCGCGACCGAGTTGCGGACCGTCGCCGAGGAAGAAGGGAACGTCGGCGCCGACCGAGACCGCGACCCTGTGAAGCTCGTCCGCCGGCAGCGGAGTCTCGAGCGTCGCGTTCGCCAACCGGAGGGCGGTCGCTGCGTCGCTGCTGCCGCCGCCGAGACCTGCGGCAACGGGGATCCTCTTGGTCACGGTCGCGTGCCAGCGCGGTTCGACGCCGGCGGCAGCGCCGAGCGCCGCGAGCGCGTCCCGCACGATCGTGTCGCCGGAATAGCCGGTCACGACGAGCGCGGGAGCGTGCGCGATCGCGACGCGGTCGCCAAGGCCGATGCGCTGGAGCACGGTCGCCACCTCGTGCTTGCCATCCTCTCGGGCCGGGCCGACCACGAGCGCGAGATTGAGCTTGGCTGGGGCCGGTGCTCTGTTCACAGTGCGTTGGTGAGAGCGACGAACTCCGCGGGCTCGAGCGCCTCGGCTCGTGACTCGGGGCGCCGACCGATCGACTCGAGGGCGGCCGCCGCCTGCTCGCGGGAGGCGAGACCGGTGAGGGCGAGCGAGTTCGGCAGCGTCTTGCGGCGGTGCGCGAACGACGCCTCGACGACGGCCTTCACCCGGGCGAAACGCTCGGGTAGGTCGACGCGCCGAAACGCGACGAGGGCGGAGTCGACGTTCGGGGGCGGCTGGAAGACGGTGCGGGCGACAGGGTGGTAGCCGGTTCGTCGCGTCGCGAGCTGGACGAGAACGGAGACGGCGCCGTAGGCCTTGGTCGAGGGCTCGGCGAAAAAGCGGTCGGCGACTTCCCGCTGCACCATCACGGCCCAGAGCTCGATGCTCGGCAGACCGTCGAGGCTCTCGGCGACGATCGGTGTGGCGACGTTGTACGGCAGGTTGGCGACGAGCTTCGTCGGCGCCGGCACGAAGGCGGCGAGGTCGAGGGCGAGCGCGTCGCCCCAGTGCAGGTCGACATCGGGACGATCGGCGAGGTCGTGGAGGTGCGGGCCGAGCGAGCGGTCGAGCTCGACCGCGTGCACGTGACCGACACGCTCGGCAAGCCGGCGGGTGAGGACGCCCAAGCCAGGCCCGATCTCGAGCGCGACGTCTGCGGAGTCGAGCTCGGCGAGACGCTCGATCACACCCAGGATGTTCGCGTCGACGAGGAAGTGCTGGCCGAGCCGCTTCTTCGGTGTGACGGTCATGGCAGTCGGAAGGCTGCGGTGGCGTTCGCGTCGATGCGCGCGGCGAGCTCGTCGGCATCCTCACCACGCGCCTCGGCGAGCGCGGCGACGGTGTGGACGACGTGCGCGGGCTCGTTCGGCCTGCCGCGGAACGGCTGCGGCGCGAGGTAGGGGCTGTCGGTCTCGGCAAGGATGCGGTCGGCGGGCACAGCCGCCGCCGCCGCGCGCAGCTCCGCCGCCTTCGGGTACGTGATGTTGCCCGCGAAGGAGAAGTACCAGCCGCGGTCGAGCCCGGCTTCGAGCAGACCAGGCTCCGAGAAGCAGTGCATGACGACGACGCCGTCGTGGGCGCGGAGAATGGCTTCGGTGTCCTCGTTCGCGGAGCGCGTGTGGACGACGATCGGCAGCTCGAGCTCCCACGCCAGCTCGAGCTGTGCTTCGAAGAGGCGGCGCTGCTCGTCCTGCCGGTCGATGCCGTAGTGGTAGTCGAGTCCCGCCTCACCGACCGCCACCGACCCCTCGTGGACGAGCAGCTCGCGGAGCTCATCCACGCGATTCGCCTCGTCGGTTCCCGCCCGGTGGGGATCGATGCCCAGCGCGGCGTAGATGCCGTCGCTCGCCGCGAGCTCGAGGGCGGCGCGGCACGAGTCGATTCCCGTACCGATCGTGACGATCCGCGTTACACCGGCCGCGCGCGCGCGTTCGACCACCTCCGCCGCGTCCTCGAGCGCGTCGAGGTGCGCGTGGGTATCGATCAAGGAGCGGTGACTGGCTCGTCGATGCGCGGAAAGAGCGGCGCCGACGCTTCGATCCCGGTGACAGGGACGAGGCCGGCGTAGGCGACGTTCCCCCACGCCACATCGAGCGGCTGGCCGAGCGCTTCGAGGATGCGCACGGACGTCTCGGGGAGGTACGCCGACAGCGCGACTGCCGCGACTCGGAGCCCGTCGGCGAGCTCGTAGAGCGCGCGATCGAGCTCGTCCGACCGGTCGGCGTCCTTCGCAAGCTCCCATGGCTTCGTCTGCTCGACGTAGCGGTTGAGCCCGCGCACGTAGTCCCAGATCGTCTCGAGCGCGCCCGTGACGTCCCAGCGGTCGAGCGCTGCCGGTACCTCGTCGTGCACCTTCGTGGCAGCCGCGGCGAGGTCGCCCTTGTCGTCGGGCACCGCGCGAACCTCGCCATCGCGGTAGCGGGCGATCATCGCGGTCGTCCGCGAGAGCAGGTTGCCGAGGTCGTTCGCCAGCTCGCGGTCGTAGCGCTCGGTGAAGCTCTCGATCGTGACGTCCCCGTCTTGGCCGAACGGGACGATCCGCGCCACCCAGAAGCGCACCGGATCGACGCCGAACCGGTCGATCAGCTCGAACGGGTCGACCGCGTTGCCGAGCGACTTCGAGATTTTCTTGTCGTCGATGTTGAGGTAGCCGTGGACGAACAGCTGCTGCGGCGGCTCGTACCCGGCGGAGAGCAGCATCGCCGGCCAGTAGACGCAGTGGAAACGGAGGATGTCCTTGCCGAGCAGGTGCCGGCCGGGCCAGAGGCCGAGGTCGACGCCGGGCGCGTAGCTCAGCGCGCTGAGGTAGTTGATCAGCGCATCGGCCCAAACGTAGGCGACCTGATCCGGATCCCACGGGATCGGGATGCCCCAGGTCTGCGTCGCGCGGCTGATCGAGAAGTCGCGCAGGCCGCCCGCGATGAAGCCCTTCGCCTCGTTGGCGCGGAACGCGGGCAGCACGAAGTCGGGCCGCTCGTACAGCTCGAGCAGCTTGTCCTCGTAGGCGGAGAGTCGGAAGAACCAGTTCTTCTCCTCGAGCCACTCGGGGGCGACGCCGTGATCGGGGCACTTCCCGTCCACGAGGTCTGCCTCGGTCTTGAACGCCTCGCACCCGACGCAGTAGAGGCCGGCGTACACGTCTTGATAGACGTCGCCGTTGTCGTAGATGCGCCGGAGAAACTCTTGCACGAACTCCTTGTGCCCCTCATCGGTCGTCCTGATGAAGAAGTCGAT
>JALYRA010000023.1 GCA_030855545.1 Actinomycetota bacterium
TTGTCGGCCAGGCTGATCAGCTCCAGCCGCTCGAGCGGGGTGAGATCTCGCGCCGCGGCCCGCGCCTCCTCCAGCGCGGTGATCCGCACAGCCACCGACTCGAGCCGGGCGTTGATTCCCTCGAGCCGCCGCCGGAAGCTCGCGATCTTCAGATCCGGATAGTCCGAGACTCTCGCGACCACGTGCTCGGCGAGCGTGGTCGCAGCGAGCGCGATCCGTCTCGGAGGGCTGTCGCCCTGAACGGTCACCTCGACGAGCAGCGTCGCCGCAGTCCTGCCTTGCGCGCCCGGCGAGATCGCCCGGGTGGACACATGGCCGCGCAGCTTGCCGACGCGAATCCCGCTCTTGGCTGCCGCTTCCTTCAGCGCCGCCTCGGAGCGCACGATCTCGCCGACCTGGGTCGGAGTCGTCGCGATGCTCTGAATCGGGCTGCCGGCCGGAGTCAGCGGCTGGCCGACGTAGAGCAGCGCGCTGCCCTCGTAGACCTTGCCGCCGCCGAGCGCGAGCGCGAAGCCGGCGAGCAGACCGGCCATGACGCCGAGCATCGGCAGCCACCAGCGCGCCGCGATCCGCTCCCAGACCGAGCGAAGGTCGATCTCGCGCTCGGCATCCGGATCTTCAGGCGTCTTCACGCGGGCGACTCTACCGCGGCGGCCCATTCCCATTGCGCCTGCATCCCCTGGCGCAACGGAGTGGTCGGCACCCAGCTCAGCTCGGCCGCCGCTTTGCTCACGTCCGCCTTCGTTCGCTTCACGTCGCCGGCTGCGACGTCGAGACGCTCGACCTCGAGCGTGCGTCCGGAGAGCTCCTCCGCGAGCGCGATCGCCTCGCTCATGGTTGCCTCGTCGCCGCCGCCGACGTTGTAGACCTCGCCGGCGCGGCCGCGCTCCATCGCCGCGATCGTGCCTGCGACTGCGTCAGCCACGTAGGTGAAGCTCCGCGCCGCGCTGCCGTCGCCGAAGAGCCGGAACCGCTCGCCGCGCGCGAGAGCCTCGAGCATCGCCGTGAACGCCATGTCCGGCCGCTGGCGCGGTCCGTAGACCGTGAAGTAGCGCAGGACGACGGCGTCGAGCCCTTGCGCGCTCCCGATCGCCGCCGCGAGGTGCTCGCACGCGAGCTTCGTGATTCCGTACGGGGAGATCGGCTGCGGCTCGACGTCCTCCGGGGTCGGATAGGTCTCGGCGTCGCCGTAGATCGACGAGGACGAGGCAAAGACGACGCGCGTACCCGCCGCTGCCTCGAAGAGGCGCTGCGTCGCGCGCACGTTCCGGTCGAGATAGAGCTGGAAGCTCTCGCCCCAGCTTGCGCGCACGCCCGGCTGGCCGGCGAGATGGAAGATCCCGTCGGAGCCCGCGAGGAGCGGCTCGAGCGGCGCCACGGCGAGGTCGGCCTCGACCACGTCGATGCCCGCGGCGTTTCGCTCCTTCCGCGAGCGCTCGTAGTAGTCCGTGAACGAGTCGACGCCGACGACCTCGTGACCGTCCTCGAGCAGCGCTTCGGCGAGGTGCGAGCCGATGAAGCCGGCGGCTCCTGTCACCACGTATCTCACTTCTCGACCATCCCATAGATCCGCGCGTGGCCGACGAGGTAGAGCCGTTCGCGGTCGGCGACGACGCCTCCGTACTTCCCGTCCGTGAACGTCCAGAGGAGCTTGCCGCTGCGGGCATCGAGCGCGTAGGTGATCTCGTCGAAGGTCGAGAAGTAGACGACGCCGTTCAGAACGGTCGCAGAGCCCGAGATGTCGCCCTTTGCGCGGAAGCGCCACTTGATGTCGCCCGTCGCGGCGTCGAACGCGTAGAAGCGGCCGCTGTACGAGCCCGCGTAGACGGTCTGCCGCCAGACCGCAGGCGAGGCGTAGACGAAGCCGCCCGTTCCCTGCGACCAGCGCAGCTTCCCGCTCGCGGCGCCGTACGAGTAGACCTTTCCGTCGGTCGAGCCGATGTAGACGCGGCCGTAGGCGACCGCCGGGGTCGAGTAGAACTGGCCGCGGCCGCCGAAGCGGTCCTGCGAGCGCGTGCGCCAGATCACCTTGCCCGTGCTCGCGCGGATGCAGTACAGGTAGCCGTCGTAGGTGCCGGCATAGAGGCGGTTGCCGGACTTCGCGATCGCGCCCTTGACGCGCCCCTTGCCCTGAAACGTCCAGCGAACCTTCCCCGTCCGCTGATCGAGCGCGTAGACCCGCCCGCGCCAGTCGCCGACGTAGACGCGCCCGTCGGCGACGAGCGGCGACGACTCGGTCGGGCCGATCTTCGTCCGCCAGCGGATCTTCCCGAACCCGGCCTGGAACGCGATCACCTCGCCTTCCAGGCGGCCCGGTTTGCGCTTGCTGTTGCAGGGCGGCCGGTTGAGGAAGGACTGGTAGACGGTGCCGCCGTCGACCGCGGGCGACGCGGCGACGCAGCGCCCGATCGGCAGCTTCCAGGCGCGCTTGCCGGTCTTGGCGTTGACGGCGAACATCATCCCGGAGTTGTTCGTGAAGTAGAGGCGGCCGTACGCGATCGCCGGCGGGAACTCGAGCAGCTGCCGCGCCCGGAACGTCCAGAGCCGTCGGAAGGGCGGCTTCAGCGCGAAGGGCCCGACGCGGTGGTGCTCGGCGTCGTAACCGTTCGTCGGCCAGACCACCTCGAGCTTCTCCTGCGCGGGAGGCGGCGGTGGCGGCGGAATGGGCTCCTCCTCCTCGGTCGTGACGAACTCCTCGGTCGAGGAACCGCGCACGTCCGAGGCCTTGTCGCGCTTGGAGAGGACATAACCGGCCGAGAGGGCCAGGACGATCAGGACGAGCGCAAGCCCGCCCGCGAGCAACCGCTTCTTCACGCTGTGGGCTCGACGGCCCAGACGCGCGAGTAGCCGTGCAGGAGCAGCCGGCGACCGTTGCCGGAGACCGGCACGTACTCGCCGTGCGGGAACGTCAGGAGGACGCGGCCGCTCTTCGCGTCGACACCCGTGATGCGACCCCAGGTCGAGCCCGCGTAGGCGACGCCTGCGACGACGACGGCTGCTCCAGAGACGGGACCGCCGGCGCCGACGCTCCAGAGCACGCGCCCGCTCTTTGCGGCGACCGAGTAGAAGCGCCCGTTGTAGGAGCCGAAGAAGATGCGGCCGGCCCAGACGGCGGGCGAGGAGTAGACATAGCCGCCGGTGCCGACGCGCCAGAGGTAGCGGCCGCTCGTCGTGAACGCGGTCAGGCTGTTGCCGGTCGACGAGGGCACGAAGACCCGCCCCGCGGCGACGGCCGGCGTTCCGTAGATCCGCCCGTTCACCGACCGCGTCCAGCGGAGCTTGCCCCCGGCGGCGCTCAGCGCCAGCAGGCGGCCGCCGTAGTCTCCGATGTAGAGCGTCTTCCCGGCGATCGCCGCGCTCGAGGTGATCTTGTGGCCGCTCCGGTAGCTCCAGTGAAGCTTGCGCGTCTTCAGGTCGAGCGCGTAGACGCGCCCGTTCCAGGCGCCGAAGTAATCGAGCCCGTTGTGGACGATCGGCGACGATTCGATCGGCGAGCCGATCCGGAACTGCCAGCGGAGGCGGCCGTTGCGCCGGTCGAGTACCCGCACGAGACCGTCCATCCCGTGCACGACCAGGTCCTCACCGACGATCGCCGGCGACGACGCCATCTTCCCACCGCTCGGCAGGTAACGCCAGATCACCTTGCCGTCGCGCATGTTCAGCGCGTAGATGTGTCCTTTGTAGTTGCCAATATAAGCAACACCTTCGTCGATGACGGCGGGAAACTCGACGAGCGCCCCTACTCCGCGCGACCAGACGACTTTGAACGGCGGTCGCAGCTTGATGTCGGCATGCGCCTGCGTCCGGTTGTTGTTGGCGCCGTACATCGGCCACTGCAGGTCCTCGCGGTAGAGCCGCACCGTGACCTCGCGGCGTTGCTTGAACGGCATCCGCACGATTCGCATTCCGTAGCCGGGCTTCGAGATGCGCACGGGCAACGCGGCGCGGCGGTTGATCTTCACCTTCGCGAGCCCCTGCTCGTCGGCGTAACCGGCTCGTTTTCCGATCACGACCCGTGCGCCCCCGACGCGAACGTGCGTGTCGCCGTCGACGACCGTGACAAGCACCTTTGCGGCCTGCGCGCGCTCGCGCAGCGCCCTCGCGACCGGCGGGTCGACCGGCTGAAGGAAGGGAGCGGGCTCGGGCGGAGCGGCCTCCTCCTCGGTGCCGCCGGAGCACGCCACCGCCAGGCCCAGAAGGACCACGGCTGCCGCGATGAGGCGGGTCACGCCTCGCCGGGCTCGCCTGCAACCGGCTCGGGAAGCTCTTCCGCGAACGGAACGAGGCTACCGCCGTCACCGGATGTGAGGCACAGGTGGGAGAAGAAACGTGTCATCAGAACCCCTGCGCGGAACTCGCCGAGTCGCGGCTCGGGCCGCTCGCCGTTCGCGAGAGCCAGCGCGAGTTCAGGGTAGCGGCTGCCCGCAGCGAGCGGCAGCGGAAACGCCCCGCCGAAGCGTGGGTTGACGTCGGTGACCGGCAACGATCCGTCCGGCTCGCGGAAGCACTGCACGTTCGCCGGCCCGACGATCCCGACCGTCTCCGCCACGTGCTTCGCGTGCTCGATCAGCTCCCAGTCCTTGAGCGACGCTCCCTTGATCGACTCGCCGCCCTTCGACTGGATCATCGAGCGCGGGATCGCGTTCAGGCAGCGGCTCTCCAGGTCGCAGAAAAGATCGATCGAGAACTCCTCGCCGCGGCAGCACTCCTGCACGAACGAGTCGACGGTCGTGTAGCCGAGGAAGAACGTCAGCTCGGCGGCGTCGTGGGCGCGGAAGATGTGGCGCGAGCCGAAGCCCTCGCGGACCTTCACGAGCAGCGGATAGTGGGCGTCGTCGGGGACCTCCGCCGGAAGCCAGCTCCGCGGACTCGCGATGCCGTGCTCCTCGAAGAAGCGATGCGCGAGGTACTTGTCGCCCATCGTCTCGCAGACATCCGGCTCGGGCACGAGCGCGAGCGCCGGCTCGAGCTGCTCTCGTGACTGCGCGAGCAGCAGCTGGTCGAGGTCGGTGAGCGGGACGATCAGGCGGATGTCGTGCTCGGCGACGAGGGCGGCGAGCGCAGGGATGTAGCCCGGATCGTCGACGCGCGGGACGAACGCGTGGTGGTCGGCGTGATAGAGCGCCGGTGCCAGCGGATCGAGATCGGTGGCGATCGTCGTCGCGCCCGCGCGCATGAAGGCCGAGACGATGTCGAC
>JALYRA010000030.1 GCA_030855545.1 Actinomycetota bacterium
CGGTGAGGCCGACCTCCGCTCCGAGACCGGAGCCGATGACGCGGGGCTCAACTGGGCGCGGGGCCGGATCGTCAACGCCGCGGTCGCCGCCGGGCTGCCGCGCCCGCCGCAGTCGGTATACCCCCGGCTGCGCGACGAGGAGGGGCTACGCCGCTCGTGCGAGCGCGGCCGGTCGCTCGGCCACCTCGGCCGCACCGCGATCCACCCGGAGCAGCTGTCGATCATCGAGCAGGCGTACCTTCCGAGTGACGACGAGCTCAGCCTGGCGCGCGCGACTCTGGAACGTCTCGACAAGGCAATGGGCGCGACGGTGCTCAACGGCGATTTCGTCGACGTCGCGATGCGGGGGGCAGCCCGCACGATCGTCGCGCTGGCCGCTCAGTACGGAACGGCTACGCGCCGTGGCACTTCTTGAACTTCTTGCCGCTGCCGCACCAACAGGGATCGTTCCGGCCGACGTCCTTGTGATCGTTCACCACGGTCGCCGTCGCGGTGCCGCCACCCGATTGCGGCGCGAACGCTGTGCCGACCGAGGACGCCGCACCGCCGGCCGCGGCAATCGCGTCGGCTCCGGCAGCGGTCTCGTGCTGGTACTGGACGTTGCCGTTCGCGCGCACCGGCTGCTCGAGTTGCTGCGGCTCGACCTCGACCTGCGCATGGAAGAGCGTCAGCACGACCTCCTCGCGGATCGTGTTGCGGAGGTCGTTGAACATCGCGTGGCCCTCGGCCCGGTACTCGGCAAGCGGGTCCTTCTGCGCCATCGCACGGAGGTGGATGCCGTCACGAAGATAGTCCATCGAGTCGAGGTGGCTGCGCCAGCGTGAGTCGACGACCTGGAGGATCACATAGCGCTCGATCTCCCGCATCAGCTCGGGGCCGTAGCCCTGCTCGCGCTCGTCGTACGTCTCGAGCGCATCCTCGACGAACTCCTCGATCAGCGCCTCGCGCTCGAGCTCGACCTCGTCCTTGAGCTCCTCGACGGTGATGTCGCTGCCGTAGAGCCCCTGCATTTGCAGCACGAGCGCGCCAAGATCCCAGTCCTCGTTGTACTCGGCGTCGGTTGCGTTCGTCACGTTCGCCTCGACGACCTCGCGGACCCAGTCGCGAACGTCCTCCGAGAGGTCGTCGCCGTCGAGCACGCGGCGGCGCTGCTCGTAGATGACCTCGCGCTGCGTGTTCATCACGTCGTCGTACTTGAGGACGTTCTTCCGCGCGACGAAGTTCTGCTCCTCGACCTTCTTCTGGGCGTTCTCGATCTGGTTCGAGAGGATCTTCGCCTCCATGGGCTGGTCGTCCGGGAGTTTGAAGCGCTCCATGATGTTCTTGATCCGGTCGCCGGCGAACAGGCGCACGAGATCGTCGTCGCCCGAGAGGTAGAAGCGCGTCTCGCCAGGGTCGCCCTGACGGCCCGAGCGGCCACGGAGCTGGTTGTCGATGCGCCGCGACTCGTGGCGCTCCGTCGCGAGGACGTAGAGGCCTCCCACCTCGACGACGCCTTCGCCGAGCTTGATGTCGACGCCGCGGCCGGCCATGTTCGTCGCGATCGTGACCGCCTGCGGCTGGCCCGCGTCCTTGATGATCTCCGACTCGCGCTCGTGCTCCTTCGCGTTCAGCACGTTGTGTGGAATCCCGCGCCGCGTCATCAGCTCCGAGAGGTACTCGGAGGTCTCGACCGCAATCGTGCCGACGAGCACCGGCTGGCCCTTTGCGTGGCGCTCCTTGATGTCGTCCATGACGGCGGCGAACTTCGCCTCCTTGGACTTGAAGATGTAGTCGTTCTCGTCGAGGCGCTGCACGCCGACGTTGGTGGGAATCTCGACGACGTTGAGGTTGTAGATCTCGACGAACTCCTTCTCCTCCGTCTTCGCCGTGCCGGTCATCCCGGAGAGCTTCTCGTAGAGGCGGAAGTAGTTCTGCAGCGTGATCGTCGCGAGCGTCTGGTTCTCCTCCTGGATCGCGACGCCCTCCTTCGCCTCGACCGCTTGATGCAGCCCTTCGCTCCAGCGGCGGCCCTCCATGATCCGGCCGGTGAACTCGTCGACGATCTTCACCTCGCCCTCCTGGACGACGTAGTCGACGTCGCGCTGGTAGAGCGACTGCGCCTTGAGCGACTGGATCAGGTGGTTGACGAGCTGGACGTTGCGCGGGTCGTAGAGGTTCTCGATCCCGAGCGCGCGCTCGATCGTGTCGATCGTCGACTGGGCCGGCGAGACCGTCTTGTGCTTCTCGTCGTAGAGATAGTCGGCGCCGGAGAGCTCGGTCTCGTCCTCGCCCTTGTCGCCCTTGCGAGTCGCCGGCGCTCCGTCGAGCTCCTTGACGATGCGGGCGAAGTCGTAGTAGGTGGTGGCTGCGGTCTCCGGCTCGCCCGAGATGATCAGCGGCGTTCGCGCTTCGTCGATCAGGATCGAGTCGACCTCGTCGACGATCGCGTACGAGTGGCTGCGCTGGACGAGCCCGTCCTTCGAGACGGCCATGTTGTCGCGGAGGTAGTCGAAGCCGAATTCCGAGTTCGTCCCGTGGGTGATGTCGGCGTCGTAGGCGACCTTCCGCTCGGCGAACGGCATCATGTTCTGGATCGCTCCGACTGTGACGCCGAGCCGTTCGTAGACCGGTCGGTTCCACTCGGCGTCGCGCTTGACGAGGTAGTCGTTGACGGTGACAAGGTGGACGCCCTCGCCGGGCAGCGCGTTCAGGTACAGCGCGAGCGAGGCGACGAACGACTTGCCCTCACCGGTCTTCATCTCCGCGATGTCCCCTTCGTGCAGGACGATGCCGCCCATCATCTGGACGTCGAACAGGCGCTGCTGCGACTCGCGCCAGCGCGCCTCGCGGATGGCCGCGTACGCTTCGAAGAGGAGGTCGTCGAGCGGCTCGCCGTTTTCGAGGCGCTCGCGCATCCGCGTCGTCGTGCTGCGCAGCTCCTCGTCGGACAGCTTCTGGAAATCGGGCTCGAGCGAGGCGATGTAATCCGCTTGCTGCGCGAGCCGCTTCATCCGGCGGCCTTCGCCGACCCGGAGCAGCTTCTCCATCTTTCCCAAGCCTGCCGTCGCCATCGGCGTAAGGGTAGCCGCTCACGAAGTTCTTCACCCCCGCTTCACGGACGGCTAACAGCCTCGTTGTAGCGTTCGCTGCGTGAAGCGGCTTCTCGTGCTCGGCGCTCTACTCGCCTTGGCTCCGGCGGCCGGCGCGGCATCTACCCGCTCCGTCACGGCCCCGGCAGCCGTCATCGCGCTCGCGGCGGATGGGACCCGCGTCGCCTACGCCGTCGGTTTCTCCAAAGGCGACTGCAACCGCGTCCGGCTCTGGGATCTCGACACCACGGGAGTGACACGACTCGGCCGCGGCACGTCCTGCGTTCGTACGAGCACCGGCACGACGATCACGGCGATCGCCCTTGCCGGCCGACGGGCGCTGTGGCTGCACGTGACCGGCGGGAACATCCGCGAGTGGAGTCTCTGGACGGCGACGGGCCACCTGCCGACGGCTCGGCGACTTCGCTTCGCGCGCGCCGACGCCGACGGTCCGTCGCCAATCGTGCTCGGCGACGGGGACTCCTCGCGGCTGGGCGACATGCTCCCCTACGCGGTCGGCCGCTCGGTCACGGCAATCTCCGTCACCGGCGCTCGCCGGTTCGCCTGGACAGCCCCCGCACGCGTCGTCGCGCTCGACACGAAGGACGGAGAGCTGGCGGTCGCAACCGAGGGGGGTCTCGTCACCATTCTCGATGCGGGCGGCCGGGTTTTGCGAACGGAGCGCTTCGGCGTCGAGATCGACGCGGTCAGGATCACGGGCGACGCGCTGGTCGTCCAGAGCGGCAGGACGCTTGAGCTCCGCGGAGGCCGTACGGCCAGCTATTCGCTTGTCGCCGGCGTCAAGTTGGCGGACGCAGACGGCGCCCGTGCGGTGCTCGTCGGCGGCGGAAAAGTACGGACTCTCGACCTCGAGAGCGGCCGCGGGGGCGTGGCCGCGTCAGGCTCGTTCGCCCGACTCGGGCGATCCACACTTGCATTTGCGTCCGGCCGCACCGTCAGCGTCCGCTCTGTCCCCTAGAGCGTCGTCACCTCGATCTCGAACAGGTCGCCGTCGAGCCGGCGGCCGAGGACGACCTCATTGTCCTCGACGAGCTCGAACGCATCCACCTCCTCGTTCGGGTAGGCGGCGACGCGGATCCGCTTCGCGCCCACCGCCCACGCTCGCTCGTCGCGGCGCACGCCTTCGGCCCGGTAGGGCGGATTGATCGCGGCTTCCACTGCCTCGGCGAGCGGGACGAGCGCTCCGTCGGGAACGTCCTCCTCGACGACGAGCGTGCCGTCGGGAAGCGCGACGAAGTTCACCGCGTCGCCCGGAAGCTCGGCGTCGACCGTGGTGACGGTTTCCCATTGCCGGCTTCTCGCCACCCCGTGGATACCGACCGCATCGGTCAGGTGGTCGTGCAGGAAGCCAGTGAAGGCGCTCGGCGTTTCCGGTTGCCGGCCGATATCGAGATCGGCCTCCTTCGCGAGCCGCTCGTGGAGCGGCTTGTCCCTCCGAAAGAACCCCACCCTACTCCTGCGGCTCGATCAGGCCGTACCCGCCGCCGTCGCGGCGGTAGACGACGTTCTGCTGCCCGCTCTCGATGTTGACGAAGACGAAGAAGTCGTGCCCGATCAGCTCGAGCTCGACGGTCGCTTCTTCCGGCGTAAGCGGCTGCAGGTCGAACTGCTTCGACTTGACGATCATCGTGTTCAGCTGCTCACCGGAGAAGGCCGGAGGATCGGAGCTGTGCCCGTTCACGCTCGCACGACGGCCAGTTTCGCGACGGCTCCGCTTCTCGCGGTAGCGCTTGACCTGGCGCTCGAGCTTGTCGACGAGCTGGTCGATCGACGACTCGAAGCCGGCCGAGCGCTCGCGGACCCGCAGAGTCGAGCCCTTCGTCCACACGGTCGCCTCGGCGACATGGTCGTCGGCGATCGAGGGATTCGTCTCGAGCGTCAGCTCCACTTCGATCTGCGTCGGCTCCGGAAGCTGCTTGTCGATCCGGTCGAGCTTCTCGGCGGCGTAGCTCCGGATCGAATCGTTGACCTCGACGTTTCGCCCCTTGACCTCGAGTCGCATCGCGTCCTCCGTCCGGTGGTGGACTCTTCAGGTTAACGGACTTCGTCGGCTCTGAACGCCACGAACCAGAAGCTCAGCGCACCGCTCGTGCGAGCGTCACCACCTCCACCCTCCGCGCCCCGCCCTTCCGCAGCGCAGACGCCACCGCTGCGGCCGTGGCGCCGCTCGTGTAGACATCGTCTACGAGGCAGACGCGCGCCGGTGACTCGCGTGCCGGTGCGAACGCGCCCGCGACGTTACGCCGCCGCTCAGCC
>JALYRA010000037.1 GCA_030855545.1 Actinomycetota bacterium
CCGGCACGCAGGACATCCGGCTCACCAGCCGGTACGCCGAGGGCGACATCACGTCGATCTTCACCGCGATGCACGAGTGCGGGCACGGCCTCTACGAGCACGGGGTCTCGCGGACGCTCGAGCGCACGCCCCTCTGCCACGGCGTCTCCTCGGCGCTGCACGAGTCGCAGAGCCGGATGTGGGAGAACATCGTCGGTCGCAGCCGCGGCTTTTGGAACTACTTCTACCCCTCATTCCAGGAGGCGTTTCCGGAGGCCGTCGGGGACGTCGACCAGGAGCGGTTCTACCGCGCCGTCAACCGAGTGAAGCCGTCGTACATCCGCGTCGATGCCGACGAGGCGACGTACAACCTCCACATCATTCTCCGCTTCGAGCTCGAGCAGGAGATCATGGCAGGCACGATCGATCTGAAGGAGCTGCCGGCCGTGTGGAACGAGCGCTTCGAGGAGTACCTCGGCATCCCGGTCCCGAGCGACACGCTCGGCGTCCTCCAGGACGTCCACTGGTCGGGCGGCGGCTTCGGCTACTTCCCCACCTATTCGCTCGGCAACATCGTCTCGGTCCAGATCTGGGAGAAGGTGCTCTCCGAGATCCCCGACCTGCCGGAGCAGTTCGAGCAGGGCGAGTTCGGGCAGCTGCACGAGTGGCTCCAGACGAACCTCTACTCGCTCGGCCGCAAGTTCACGCCGCAGGAGACGCTCGAGCGCGTGGTCGGCACGCCGACGATCGACGCAGCGCCGTACGTCCGCTACCTGAAGGAGAAGTTGGGCGCTCTCGCGGCGGCCTGATGATCGGCCGCCTCCGCACGCAACTGCAGACGCTGCAGTCGTCGTTCTGGCTCGTTCCCGCGCTGATCACGGCAGGCTTCATGGCGCTCGCCGAGGTGCTCGTGCAGCTCGACCGCACGGCCGGCCCGAACGGGATCGACTGGGCGTTCAGCGGCGACGCCGAGGCCGCGCGCGGGATCCTCTCCACGATCGCCGGCTCGCTGATCACGGTCGCGGGCCTCTCGTTCTCGATCACGATCGTGACCCTCCAGCTCGTCTCGAGCCAGTTCACCCCGCGGGCGGTGCGCGGCTTCCTCAGCGACCGCGTCAACCAGTCGGTGGCGGGGATGTTCGTCGGGATCTTCGCCTACTGCCTCGTTGTGCTCCGCAGCGTCCGGGGGGAGGAACTGGACGGCACGAACGGCTTCGTGCCGGCGCTCGCGGTCTCGTCGGCGATCGGGCTCGCCCTGGTGGCGCTCGCGTTCCTCCTCCTCTTCATCCACCACATGGGCCAGCTGATCCAGGTCTCGAACATCTCGGCACGGATCGCGCGGCAGACGCTCGCCGCCGTGGGACGGCTCTACCCCGCCGACCTCGGCGAGCGCGAGGAGCGGGGCGATGCCGGCGAGACGCTCGCGAGGTGGCGCTCGGAAGGAAGCCCGGACGCGGTGCGAGCCTCGCGACCGGGTTACGTCCGGCGCATCGACGCCGACCGGATCGACGCGGCCCTCGCGGACGGGATGCGCGCCCACATCGCCGTCCGGCCCGGCGACTTCGTCACCGAGTCAGGCGCTGCGATCGAGGTCTGGCCCGGTGGTGAGCTCGGGGAGCGCGCTCTGGCCGACCTCGCGCGGACGATCGACATCCAGAGCGAGCGCGACGTCGGGCAGGACGTCTCGTTCGGGATCCGCCAGCTGACGGACATCGCGCTGCGCGCGCTCTCGCCGGGCATCAACGACCCCACGACCGCGGTCACGTGCATCGGCTACCTGCAGGCGATCATCGAGCGCCTCGCGGGTCGGCGGTTCCCGGCGGAGCTGCGCCGTCTCGAAGGGAGGGACGTGACGCTCGTCGCGCGGCGGCGGACCTTCGACGAGTACGCCGACGCGGCGTTCGCCGAGCTCGGCCGCTACGGTGCCGACAACGTGCGCGTAGCCTCGGCTCTCCTCCTCGTGCTCGCGTCCGTCGCCCGCGCCGCCCGCGCCGAGGGAGCCGCCGACCGGGTCGACGCGACGCTGAGGATCGCCCGCGATGTCGCCGAGCATGCACGGGAGAAGGTGGTCTCGGACGCCGAGCGCCACGTCGTCCGAGAGCGCCTGCAGGCGGTCGAGTCCGCCGCCGGCGGCTGAGCGTCAGGCGCCTGGGCCGGCGAAGCGGGCGGCGCAAGCCGATGATCGAGCCCGACACGAGCAGCGAGAGGATCGCCGCCAGCATCAGGCGAAACGGGCCGCGGCGCGCGCCTTCGCCTTCGCCGCCTCGACCTCGCGGTCGCGCGGCGGTGCGTGCGTGACGAGCGAGTCGAGCAGGCGCAGCGAGGTCGAGGTGACCTCCTCGACCGCGCGCATGAATGCGTCCTCGTTGGCCTTGGAAGGCTTGGTGGCACCGCTGATCTTGCGCACGTACTGGAGCGCCGCGGCCTCGACTTCCTCAGCGGTGGCGGTGGGCTCGAAATTGTGGAGCACTCTGATGTTTCTGCACATGCAGGAAGCGTACTAGGACTGCAGAGCGCTCCGGACGAGCAGCTCCGAAGTCGTGTCGACGCCGAACGAACGGCGGGCCTCCGCCAGGCGGCGGTCGGCGGTGCGACGGGAGAGGTGGAGCCGCTCGGGTGGCTCGGCGTCGGCTTCGTGCGCCGCTTCCGCCGCGATGGTTTTCGATCTGGGCTCGTAGCCCAGGTCGCTCGCGTCAGCGCCGAAGAGGGCTACGCGCGACCGGCTAGCCGACTGGCTCGGCGAGCGCGAGCAGCTCGCGGCGGAGATCCTTGATCTCGTCCCGCAGCTTCGCCGCGTACTCGAAGCGCAGCTCTTCGGCGGCGACGAACATCTCCTCCTCAAGCGTGATCGCGAGCTTCTCGAGCTCCTCGCGGGTGAGGCCCTCCACGTTCGGGCCGCCGCCGCGACGGCGCCGGCCGGGGACGTTCGGGTTTTCCATCTGGAGGAACTCGGCGATGTCCGAGACGCCCTTCACGATCGAGATCGGAGTCGTCCCGTGCTCCTCGTTGTAGGCGAGCTGGATCACGCGGCGGCGCTCGGTCTCCTCCATCGCTCCCTTGATCGCCTCCGTCATCTTGTCCGCGTAGAGGAGGACGCGGCCGTTGACGTTCCGCGCCGCGCGGCCGATCGTCTGCACGAGCGCCGTCTTGCCGCGGAGGAAGCCCTCCTTGTCGGCGTCGAGGATCGCGACGAGCGAGACCTCCGGCAGGTCGAGTCCCTCACGCAAGAGGTTGATCCCGACGAGCACGTCGTACTCGCCGAGGCGCAGCTCGCGGATGATCTGGATCCGCTCCAGCGTGTCGATCTCGGAATGGAGATAGCGCGCCCGGACACCCGCCTCGAGCAGGTAGTCGGTCAGGTCCTCGGACATCTTCTTCGTCAGCGTCGTCACGAGCACCCGCTCGCCCACCTCCTCGCGGCGGCGGATCTCGTTGAGCAGGTCGTCGATCTGGTTCTTCGTCGGCCGCAGCTCGACCTCGGGGTCGACGAGGTAGGTCGGCCGGATCAGCTGCTCGGCGACCGTCTGCGAATGGCGTAGCTCGAACGCCCCCGGAGTCGCCGACACGAAGACGAGCTGGCCGACCTTGCTCAGGAACTCGTCGAAGCGGAGCGGCCGGTTGTCGAGCGCGGAAGGAAGCCGGAAGCCGTGGTCGACGAGCGTCTGCTTGCGCGAGCGGTCGCCCTC
>JALYRA010000046.1 GCA_030855545.1 Actinomycetota bacterium
CTTCCTCGCCTGGGTCGCCGTGCACGTCCTCTACGGCATCGCCAGCGGTTCCTTCTGGGCGCTCCTGATAGTGATCACCTGCCCCCCGCTCTTCGTCGCCGCGACCTCCGGCAACGGGGACGACACGCCGCTCTGGCTGCAGTCTCTCTTCGTCGAGCTCTTCTACGGCGTCCCGTTCGCCTTCATGGGCATCGTCGGCCGTCGGCTGCGCAGGGCACGCCGCCCGCAGGAGGAGTTACCGGAAGCGGTGGGAGGGGAACAGCCGAACGAATGAGCGAGACCGCCAAGCGGGCAGCGCTCGCGACGCTCGTCGTCGGCGGAATCGTCGTGCTCGCGATGGCGCTCTGGAAGCTCAAGCTCCTCGCCGCGCTCCTCTTCTTCGCGTTCATCCTGGCCGCGGCGATGCGGCCGACGATCGAGAAGCTGAAAGAGCGCGGCGTCCCCCGCGGCGCCGGGATCGCGCTGCACTACATCGTTTTGCTCGGAGCGATCGCCGGCTTCCTCTGGGTGGTCGTGCCGCGCGCGATCGACCAGGTGGACAACGCGGTCGGCGACCTACCCGCGAAGCGCTCCGACCTCGGCGAGGAGGCCGCCCATTCGACGGGGATCAAGCACGACATCCTGATCGGTCTCCAGCGGTGGCTTCAGGATCTTCCCTCCGGCGAGAGCCTCGTCGATCCCGCGCTGGAGGTGACGCTTACGGTCTTCGAGGTCGGGCTCGGGACCTTCTTCGTGCTCGCGACCGCGGCGTACTGGATCTTCGAGCGCGACCGCGCCGAGAATCTGCTCTGCTCGCTGCTGCCGCGCCCGAGGCGAAAGAAGGTGCGCGACACGTGGGATCTGATCGACGCGAAGCTCGGAGCGTACGTCCGAGGCCAGGCGTTGTTGGTCGTCTTAGTCGGCGTGGTCCTGTCGCTCGTGTTCTGGGCGATCGGACTGCCGTACTGGATCCTCGTCGGCGCCTTCGCCGGGGTCGTCGAGCTCGTCCCGGTGATCGGTCCGCTCGCGGCGGGCGCGCTCGCCGTCGGGGTCGGTCTGACCGTCTCCTGGCAGACGGCGCTCGCCGCGGGCCTCGCCGTGCTCGTCGTGCGGCTGCTCGAGGACTACCTCGTCATCCCCCGGGTGCTCGGCGACGCCGTCGGGCTGACGCCGCTCGTCGTCCTCGTCTCCGTCACCGCCTGCGGTCTTCTCTTCGGCGGCTTCGCCGTCATCCTCGCGATCCCGCTGGCCGCGGTGATCGCGACGCTGATCGACGTGATCGTGCGCGACAAAGATCCGGCCGAGGAGGACGTGCCCGCGGTGATCTTCTCGGCGAAGGACGCCGAGACCGCCGGGTGACTCGCCGGTAAGGGGGCTAGGCTTTGCGCCAGCGGCCGAAGATCAGGCCGCCGAGCGTGAAGCCGAGCCCGAATGTGCCGATCGAAAAGGCGCCGACGGCGAGTGATTTGCGGCCGACCGACAGGCGCTGCCAGCGGCCGAGCGCTTCCTGCTCATCCGTCGTCAGGGGCTCGCCCCGGCGCTGCTTCCGCAGCGCGCCCCCAGCCCTCAACCCGAGGTAGAGGTCGTCGAAGATTTCGGGAGGCTCGGTCTCTCCCAGCGGATCTGTCCCTCGCTCGGACATGTCGTTGACTGTATAGCCTCCGTCGGCTGTGGCCACTCGCGTTCTGCACCTCTCTGATCTCCATTTCGGGCGCAACGTCAAACCGGAGTCGATCGAAGCGCTGGGCCGCCTGATCGAGGACGTGTGTCCCGAGCTCGTGATCGCGAGCGGCGACCTCACGCACCGCGGGCTGCGCAGCCAGCACGAGACGGCGGCTGAGTTTCTGAAGGGGCTCGAACTGCCGTTGCTCGCAGTGCCCGGAAACCACGACATCCCGTACACGTTCCCGAAACGGTTCACGAAGCCGTGGGTCGAGTTCGAGCGCCTGTGGGAGACGACGGAACCGGTCTTCCGCTCGGAGTCGCTCGTGGTCGCCGGGTTGAACTCGGTACGCCCGTGGCGCCATCAATCCGGCCGACTGCGCGACGATCAGGTCGCGCGTGCGCGCGAGGTCTTCCATGACGCTCCGGCGAGTGCATTCCGGATCGCGGTGCTCCACCATCACCTACTGGGCGCGCCGTGGCGGTCGTCGAAGAAGCCCGTGGCGAAACGGAACCGCGTCCTCGCCGGCTTCGTCGACGCGAAGGCCGACCTGATCCTCGCCGGTCACATTCACCAGAGCACGGTCGCCGAGCGGCGGGAGTTCGAGCTCTCGAAGCCCTCCGGCGAGCGGGCGGTCGTCGTCTCGATCGCGCCGGGCTTCGGGCAGCCGCGGCCGAACAGGCGCGGCGAAGCCCGCGGGCTCCACGTCTACGAGATCGGTCCGGAGGCGCTCCGGATCCTCACCTATATCTGGCGCGAGGACGGCTGGGGGCTCACGGCTCTGCGGACGTTCCCGCGTGGCCGTGAGCCCCTCGCCTTCGAGCCGGAATAGCCTCGCCTAGGTCGTGACGCGGCGGTCGCGGCCGGGCAGCACTTTCTGCACGACCGTGACGAGCACCGCCGCAACGACCACGGCGAGGATGAAGCCGATCACTCCTCCGATGAGCAAGCCCACGAGGAGCATGGCGCCGATGCCGATCGCGATCGTGACGATCCATCCCATCGGGTCGGGACCCGGGTTGATGAGCCGTCCGAGCGCGCCGACGATGACGCCTCCGATTATCAGTCCGATGATTTCACCCATATCGATCAGCGTCCCCCGCGACGGACGGGCGCAAACCGAGGGTTGACGCGTCGCGCACAAAGTCGTATAGCTCTGTTCTAGGGGATGGGTGGCAGCGTGACAATTCGCCTTCGGCTGCTCGCCGCGCTCGGCGCGGCGGCCGCTGTCTCGCTGGTCCTCCCCGGGGCCGCCTCGGCCGCCCAGCTCTGGTTCGGCGACACGATGGACCCGCCACCGGGGAGCTACGGGGCCAACGCCTTCATCACCATCGGCGGGACGATCTCGTTCATCAACACCTGCGACGAAAAAGGCACCAACGACCGCTTCGCCGCCTTCGCCGACGTCTACATCGTGCCGACCGGCTCGGTCTCCATCGGCTCGGAACTGACAGACGTCGGCGGCGCGCCGAACACCGTCGGCCCCGCCGCAAGCGGCGGGCTCTACGACGACACCACGATCGGCTTCACCAAGCCGAGCGGCAAGATCCCGAGCGGTACATTCGACATCGTCTACGACGAGTGCCAGGATAAGAAGTTCGACGCTCGCGACACGGTGTTCAGCCCCGGGATCATCGTGAACGTCCCGACGGCCGCTGTTCCCGACGTCACCGGCGCGATCCAGGCCGCGAAGGACGCCGCCGGCCGCGAGGCGCTGCCGTGGCTCATCCTCCTCAAGTCCGTCGAGGCCGTCGAGGAGCTGCAGAAGAAGAAGGCGCTGATCGAGTGCATCCAGTCGGGGATCGCGGGCTGCGCGGTGTCGACCCTCGTGAACATGGCGCAGGACTTCTTGAAGGAGCAGTTCATGAAGGCGTTCGGGACGACCGACCCGAACGACGCCGCGAAGATCTACGTCGGCAACCACATCAAGAAGTACGCGGCAATCGCAGCCGACCCACCCGACCCGAACTTCTTGACGCCGTCGGCGGTGATCCTTCCGCCCCAGCTCGTGTCGCCCTCGGCCGACCCGCTGCTCCGGGCGCACGTCGAGGTCGGCAACGCCGCGGGCGTCGAAGCGGCCCTCGCGGACGCGTTCTTGCAGGCGATCGAGCGCTATCAGGGCGCGGACGCCGATGACCACGGCGACGCCGCGCTGATGCACGCGCGCGCGATCCGCTCGCACGCCCAACTCGTGGCCGCGCAGGCCGGCCGCACGAGTGCCGCGCTCGACGACCTCGTCGCCGCCTATGCGGCGGACTCTCGCGATTTCGACGACGCGACGGCGCAGCTCGAGCAGCTCCGCGCGCGCGTCGAGGCCGACGGCTTCACCGCCGAGGAGCTGCGCACGCTCCGGAACCTCGGTCTGTCAGCCGCAGACCTCGAGGCACTGCACGAGAAGATCTCGGACGACTCGTACGCAGGCTTCACCGAAGCGGGTCTCGCGGCCAGCGTCGCGGAGATCCAGTCGGCGAACGACGGCCTCGCCAATGCGATGCTCGAGACCGCATCGAACATGAACTCGATCGTCAGCGCGCTCTCCGCCGACCCCGTCACGTCCGCCGACGCTCCCATCGCGATCGCCGGCGGCCCGTACACCGCGAGCGCGGGCGCCCCGGTCACCCTCGACGGCTCGGGCAGCGCCGTCTACCCCGGCCGCACCGTCGCGTCCTACGAATGGGATCTCGACGGCGACGGCGTCTTCGACGACGCGACGGGGGCGACTCCCGCGACGACCTTCGCGACCGGCGGCGATCGGATCGTCGGCCTCCGCGTCACCGACAGCGAGGGCCTGTCCGGGAT
>JALYRA010000057.1 GCA_030855545.1 Actinomycetota bacterium
CGTCCTGGAAGACGACCATCGAGCCGACGATCTCCTGGCCCTGGATGTTCGAGATGTCGAAGCACTCGATCCGCAGCGGCAGGCTCTCGAGGTTGAGCGCCTCGCGCAGCTCCTCGAGCGCGTGCACGCGGCGCAGTCGCTTCTGCTCGGAGACGACGCTCTCGGACTCGAGCGCGATCTGGGCGTTCTGCGCGGCGAGCTCGGCGAGCCGCCGCTTGTCGCCGCGCGCCGGCGCCCGCACCTCGACGCGTGCGCCGCGCAACTCGGTCAGGAACTCACCGAGCGCCTCGAGCCCGGTCGCCTCCGGCGGGACGAGGATCTGCGGCGGGATCGACGGCGCGTTCCCGTAGTACTCGAGCGCAAAAGCCTCGAGGATCGTCGTCACGTCTTGCCCTTCGACGTTCTCGAGGTGATACCCGTGGCGGTCGATCATCTTGCCGCCGCGGAGGGGGAACACCTGAACCGCCGCTCGGTCGGCGGCGAACGCGATCCCGATCACGTCGATCGAGCCGGTCTGGCGCCGGTCAGCCCCCTGGCGCTCGGCGAGGTTCTGGATCGCGAAGAGCCGGTTCCGGTAGCGCGCCGCGTCCTCGAAGCGCTCGTCGGCCGCCGCGTCGCGCATCTGCCGCTCGAGCTCGCCCACGATCGACTTCGTGTCGCCGGCGAGGAAGTCGACGACGCGGTCGATCAGCTCCCCATACGCGTCCTTCGAGATGTAACTGACGCACGGCGCATGGCAACGTTCGATGTGGAAGTCGAGACAAGGGATCCCGGAATGACGGCCCGGCTTGGGACCCTCGCAGGGGCGGAACTGAAAGACGCGGTTGAGCACGTCGAGCGTCTCGCGCACCTTCTTCGCGTTCGCGTAGGGGCCGAAGTACTGGACGCCGCGTCGGTGCCGTTCCCGCGTGAACATGACGCGCGGGTACTCGTCTGCGACCGTGACAGCGATGTACGGGAACGACTTGTCGTCACGAAGACGGACGTTGAAGGGCGGCCGGTGCCGCTTGACGAGGTTCTGCTCGAGGTGCAGGGCCTCGACCTCCGTACTCGTCTGGATCACCTCGAGGTCGGCGATCCGAGGAACGAGCCTGGGAATCGAGGCGCGATTGTCGCCGCGCCCCGCCTGGAAGTAGGAGCGAACGCGCGGCCGCAGCGACTTCGCCTTGCCGACGTAGAGCACGCCACCCTGGTCGTCCCGGAAGAGATAGACGCCGGGCTTGGCCGGCAGGCCCTTCAGCTTGTCCCGAACGTCGGCCATAGGACAGCGTAGTTGGGGCTTGACCGGTGTTAGAGGGCTGCCTGCCGTCGGCATGGAGGCGTCGGCCGTCCGCAGGCGCGGGCGCGACCAACACATCGCGGCGACTACGATGAAGCCGTGAACGATGCGGCCCAAGGCCAGTACGTCGCCTACACCTTCTTCAAGGTCGATCCCGCCTGGCGGCGACTGCCCGTCGAGGAGCGCGTCGCGGCGAAGGAGGAGTTCGCCGAGGTGATCGAGAGCTGGAGCGAGCGGTTCGAGCACTTGCGCGCCTACTCGACCGCGGGAATCCGCCCCGACTGCGACTTCTTCCTCTGGAAGATCACCGAGCGCTACTCCAACCTCGGTGAGCTCGGTGCCGCCCTGAACGGGACGCCGCTCGCAGGCTGGCTCGAGACGCCGTACAACTACCTCGCGACAACGAAGGCCTCGACGTACACGCAAGCGCGCCGGCCGCGGAAGATCGTCCCCAAGAGCTCGCCGTACCTCGTCGTCTATCCGTTCGTGAAGGTGCGACCGTGGTATGCCCTGTCGCTCGAGGACCGGCAACGCGCGATGGACGAGCACATCCGCGTCGGGCGCGAGTTCGAGACGATTCACAATCACACGACCTACTCGTTCGGGATCGACGACCAGGAGTTCATGACCGCGTTCGAGTGCGACGAGCCGTCCGACTTCATGCACCTGATGCTGACGCTGCGCGAGAGTGAGGCTTCCGCGTACACCGAGCGCGACACGCCGATCTTCGTCGGCGAGGGCATGACTGTCCGGTCGGCACTCGATGCGCTCGACGGCGCTTCGGCGCAGGTGCGCGCCTGATGCGCCGCACGGCACTTCTGCTGCTCGCGCTCGTCGCGCTGGCCGGCTGCGGCGGGGACGGCGGCTCGCCCCCCGCCGCGCCGGAGGCCGCCCCGGTCGCCGACAACGTCAAGGAGCTCGCGAACATCCTCGACCTGCGTTCCGACTTCGAGGTCGACGCCGGCAAGACTCGCGTCATCCTCCTGCTCTCTCCCACCTGAGGCACCTGCATCGCGGGCGCCCGTTGGGTGCGCGAGAACATTCTGGACAAGGAGCAGTCGCAAAACCTGCGGATCTACGCGGTCTGGCTCAACCAGCGGTCGACCGATGCGCGCGACGAGATCGACGAGGCCACGCTGGCCGATCCCCGCGTCACGCAGTACTGGGACGGCGACGGGCTGACGGGGACGTACTTCGCGGAGAACGACCTCGGCGGCCTCGGCTTCTCCGGCTTCGTCTACGACGTCTACTACCTCTTCAGCGGCGACGCGACCTGGACGAACGACCCGGGTCCTCTTGCAGCGTCGGGCGGCCCCGTCGTCTTCGAGGGCGAGAAGCTCCTCGCCGCGCTGAAGGCTCAGCTGTAGGTGTGCTCTTGGCGCCAGACGCGGACGGCCGCGTAGGCGCATCCGGCGAGTACGAGGAAGAACGCAAGCGCGTCCGGGCCTGACGGACGCAGCCCGATGAACGCACCGATGTCGACCACCGCGAGGACGATCGCGGCATAGAAGACGTTGCGACTCCGATCCTGCCAGGCCTCGATGTCGCCGCGCTTCTCGCGCCAGAGCAGAAAGAGGAAGAACGCGATCGCGAGGAAGAAGGCGATCCGCAGTAGCCCGCCGACGGTCGCGAGCACGGACTGGAGCGAGAGCACGAGGACGACGATCGCGATCAACGCGATGATCAGGAACCCGCGCACGGTCGGGTTCATCTCGGTGAAGAAGCGCTTCACGATCCGGTCATGAATGCTCGCACGGCGAGGGCGGCCGCGAGCGCCGACATGCCCGCAAACCAGAGCAACCGCCGCGGGCCCTCGCGCGGCGCGTACAGCCAGGGCGCGAGAATCGCGCCGAGGGAGAGCGAGCCGTAGACGTAGTGGAGTTCGTCGGCGGCGCTGCGATCGTCGGAGAGCAGGAGCAGTCCCAGCCCGACCTGCGCGACGAGCAGCGTCTGCGCGAGCGCAAGGACGTTCGTGAGGATCCGCCCGGCGCCGCGCCTGCGCCAGTAGACGAGCCCACCGACGAGTGCGGCGAGAGCGGGGACACCGACCACCAGGAAGGCCAGTGCGTTGTGGACGGTTAGCATCGCAGTGAATCTAGCCAGAGGAGACGATGTGGTCGAGGAAGGAAAGCCGGCGCCGGACTTCGAGCTGACGAGCGACTCCGGCGACACCGTGAAGCTGTCCGATCTACGGGGCCAGCCGGTCGTCCTCTACTTCTATCCCAAGGACGACACGCCAGGCTGCACGGCGCAGGCGCTCGGGATCCGCGACGCCTGGGGCGAGTTCGAGCGCGCCGGCGCAGTCGTGCTCGGGGTCAGCCCCGACGACGAGAGCTCGCACCTGAAGTTCAAGGAGAAGTTCGAGCTGCCCTTCGCGCTGCTCGCCGACACCCAGCACGCGACGGCCGAGGACTACGGCGTCTGGAAAGAGCGGACGTACGCCGGGAACACCTACATGGGCGTCGAGCGCTCGACGTTCGTCATCGACGCGGACGGGAACGTCGCCAAGGAACTGCGGAACGTGAAGCCGGATACTCACGCCGACGACGTGCTGGCCGCGCTGGCGCCCTGACCGCGCTCCCGTCGGACCTCGCGGAGGCGATCGAGCGGCTCGTCGCGCAGACGGGCGGGTCGGTGACCGAGGAGGTCGAGCTGCTCTCGGCCACCTATCGTGGCGATACGCCGTCGCGGGCGGCTCGGACGCGCTCGGGGGTCGCCGCGTATCTGGCCTACCGCGCGCCTGCGACGTTCGCCGCCGCGGCCGCCGTCTTCCGAAAGGTGGCGCAGCAGCGGCCGGACTGGAAGCCGCGTTCGCTGCTCGACGTCGGCGCCGGGCCGGGCGTCGCGGCCTGGGCGGCACTCGAGGCGTGGCCTTCGCTCGAAGAGCTGACGCTCGTCGAGATCGAGCCGGAGATGGTCGCGGCCGGCCGGGAGCTCTTGCCGGACGCGCGCTGGGTGACGGGTGACGCCTCCGCGGCGGCCGGATCGGCCGAGCTCATCGTGGTCTCATACGTGCTCGGCGAGCTCGCGGACGTCGCCGGCGCCGCGGCCGGTCTCTGGGAGCAATCGACCGACGCGATCGCTTTCGTCGAGCCCGGCACGCCGGCCGGCTACCGGCGCGTGCTCGACGCGCGCGCCGCCGTGCTCGCAGCCGGCGGCTTCACCGTCGCCCCGTGCCCGCACGACCTCCCGTGCCCACTGCCCGACGACGACTGGTGCCACTTCGCCGTCCGGCTCCCCCGCTCGAAGCTGCACCGCCGCGCGAAGGGCGTCGAGCTGGGCTACGAAGACGAGAAGTTCTCGTACGCGGTACTGAGTCGCGAGCCGGTTCCGAAAGCAGCGGCGCGGATCATCCGCCAGCCGCAGGTCCGCTCCGGCCACGTCAACCTCGTCACGAGCGAGCCGGACGGGATTCACCACCGCACCATCAGCCGCAAGCAGGGCGCGCTCTACAAGGAAATGAAAAGCGCCGCCTGGGGCGACGCAGTCGATGCGGATGAGAGGACTTGAACCTCCACGCCCCAAAGGGCACACGGACCTGAACCGTGCGCGTCTACCAATTCCGCCACATCCGCGAGGGACGCTCAGTGTAGCGGCGCCCTCCGGCAGCCTCACGCTTTTATCTCTTGCGATTCAGGAGAGAGCCGTTCCCGCAGACGACGTGAGATCGACTGAACCCGCGACAACTCTGCCCAGCGGGCCGTAATCAACCGCTCACACGGGGTTAACTACCCGAGGCTACGCTGACACGCATGCGTCGTGCCGCCATCCTTCTCTCGTTCCTCGCGCTGCTCATAGCCGGGTCAAGCTCTGCGAACGCGGATGGCCCGAGTGACGCCGAGCTCGTCGAGGTCGTCGTCGGCCTCTCGCAGAAGCCGCTCGGGACGACGCGCTGGGCCGCCGGGAGACAGCTGCAGTCGAACGCGATGCTCTCGTCGCAGGCCGTCCTCGCCCGCCGGATCGAGGACACCGTTCCGGGCGCCCAGATCCGCTGGCGGTACCGGCTCGTCGCGAACGGGATGGCCGTCGTCGTCCCGCGCTCGCAGCTCGGCCGGCTGACGTCACTTCCCGGCGTCGAGAAGATCTACCCGAGCGTCCGCTACCGCGCGCAGCTCGACCGGAGTCCGCAGCAGATCGGCGCGCCGGCGCTCTGGGGCGGCGGACTCGCGAATGCTGGCCAGGGCATGAAGATCGCGATCATCGACGAGGGGATCGACCAGCGCCACCCGCTGTTCAGCCCCGCCGGCTACACGATGCCCACGGGGTATCCGAAGGGTCAGGCCGCCTACACGAACGCCAAGGTGATCGTCGCGCGCGCCTTCGCGCCCGCCCGGCCGGTGTGGAAGCATGCGTCGAAGCCGTTCGACCCCGAGTTCTCGTCGCACGGAACCCACGTCGCCGGGATCGCCGCCGGCAACGCCAACACACAGGCAGAGGGCAGCCGTATCTCCGGCGTCGCTCCCCGCGCCTACCTCGGCAACTACAAGGCGCTGACGATCCCGACCGACGCGGACGTCGGACTCGACGGCAACTCGCCGGAGCTCGTCGCCGCGATCGAAGCGGCTGTCGCGGACGGGATGGACGTGATCAACATGTCGCTCGGCGAGCCTGAAATCGAGCCCTCGCGCGACATCGTCGTACAGGCGCTCGCCGCCGCCGCGCGGGCGGGAGTCGTCTCCGTCGTCGCCGCCGGAAACGACTTCGAGGAGTTCGGCCGCGGCTCGGTCGGCTCGCCCGGCGCGGCCCCCGACGCGATCACGGTCGGCGCCGTCACGACCTCCCGCGCCGGCGCCGACGACGTCGTCGCGCCCTTCTCGTCGAGCGGGCCCACCC
>JALYRA010000064.1 GCA_030855545.1 Actinomycetota bacterium
ACAGACCAGGTGGACGGGTGGCTCGCGCGGCGCTGGCAGGTCGAGTCCCGGTTCGGCAAGCTCGCCGATCCGCTCGCCGACCGGCTGATGCTCGACGCGGCCGCGATCCTGCTCTGGCTCGACGGCAAGCTCCCCTGGTACGGGGCGCTGATCATCGTGCTGCGCGACCTGATCCTCGTCGGCGGGTACAGGTTGCTCATGCCGCGCGGTGTGGAGCTCGAGGTCAGCACTCTGGGCAAGGCGGCGACGTGGCTCCTCTATCTCTCGCTCGGACTCCTGATCGTCGTCGGGCAGGACACGCAGTCGCCGCTCTGGCTCTTCTGGATCGCGCTCGGGCTCGCGCTCGTCGCGGCGGCGCAGTATGTCGTCAAGGCGCGGCGCGAGGTCACCGCGTGAAGGCCGTCGTCATGGCGGGTGGGGAGGGGACGCGGCTTCGTCCGCTGACCTCGAACCAGCCCAAGCCGATGGTGCCGATCGTCGGCAAGCCGTGCATGGAGCACATCCTCGAGCTGCTCCGGGCGCACGGAATGGACGACGTCGTCGTCACGCTCGCATTCATGCCGCAGGCGATCCGGAGCTACTTCGGCGATGGCGACTCGCTCGGGATCAACGTCGAGTACTCGGTCGAGGAGTTGCCGCTCGGCACCGCCGGCTCGGTCCGGCTCGCCAGCGAAAAGCTCGACGACACGTTTCTCGTCATCTCCGGCGACGCGCTCTGCGACGTCGACCTGACGGCCCTCTGCGCCCGTCACACGGAAACCGGCGCGGCGGTCACCATCGGGCTCAAGGCGGTCGACAATCCGCTCGAGTTCGGGATCGTCGTCACCGACGACGACGGCAAGGTCGAGCGCTTCCTGGAGAAGCCGTCGTGGGGTCAGGTCTTCTCCGACACGATCAACACCGGCATCTACGTGCTCGAGCCGGAGGTGTTGACGCACATCCCGGCAGACGGGCCGTACGACTTCTCCAAGGAGCTCTTCCCGCTTCTGCTCGAGATGGGCCGCCCGATCTACGGCCACGTGATGGAGGGCTACTGGCAGGACATCGGCAACCTCGACCAGTACCGGCAGGCAAACTTCGACGCCCTCGACGAGCGCGTGCGCCTCGAGATCGACGGCGTACGGCTGCGCGGCAACGTCTGGATCGGCGAGGGCGCCGACATCCACGACGTGGAGGAGATCGAGGGTCCGGCCTTCATCGGCAATCACTGCCGGATTACGCGGGACGCTTCGATCGGGCCGTACACCGTGCTCTCGAACGGCGTCACGCTGCGCGAGCGCGCCCGCACCGTGCGAACGGTGATCGACTCGGCCACGCATGTCGGCCGCAGCGCGCTCCTCGAGGGCGCGATCGTCGGCCGAGCCTGCGACATCCGCGATCACGTGCGCATTCAGGAAGGCGCAGCGATCGGCGACGAAGTCACGATCGGCTCCGAGTCGAACATCGCGCCGCACGTGCGGATCTACCCGTACAAGGAGGTGGAGACGGGCTCGCACGTCTACGAGAACGTGATCTGGGAGACGCGTGCCTCCTCGCGGCTCTTCGGCAAGGACGGGGTCACCGGGCTCGTCAACGTCGATCTGACCCCAGAGACTGCGGCACGCCTCGCGACCGCGCTCGGCACGGCGCTCAAGCGCGGCGCACGCGTCGTCGCGAGCCGCGATTCGGCCCCGGGCTGCCGGATGATCAAGCGCGCGATGATCTCGGGGCTGAATGCGTCTGGTGTCGACGTCGCCGATCTCCGGGTATCGCCCCCGGCCGTCAGCCGGCACGTGTTGAAGACCCAGGGTTTCGCCGCCGCGGTACACGTCGGCTCCAGCCAGCTCGATCCGGAAGCTGTCTTCATCCGCATCTACGAGCCACCCGGGATCCTGCTGACGCCCGGCCTCCAGAAGGAGATCGAACGAAACTTCACCAGGCAGGAGCTCCGACGCGTCGCAGCCGGCGGCGTCGGCTCCGTCTCGTACCCGGCCCGCGTGCGCGAGAGTTACGCCCAGGACCTGCTCGACTCGATCGACGCAGGCGCGCTGCGCGAGCGCCGGTTCCGGATCGTGATCGACTACGGCTACTCGGCGGCGTCGTTCGTGTTGCCGCTCGTCGTCGGACCGCTCGGCGTCGAGGCGATCTCCGCGCACGGCTTCTTCGCCGAGGAGATGGCCGACCGCGACACGCTCGCACAGGCGATCGGGCACACGAAGCGGCTGGTGACGGCGATCGGCGCCGATCTCGGCGCGGTCTTCGACCAGTCGGGCGAGCGTCTCTATCTCGTCGACGAGCAGGGCCACGAGGTGCCTGTCGACCAGACGCTCTTGCTCTACGTGCGCCTGCTGACCGAGAGCGGCGTCACGGGCAAGGCCGCATTCCCGATCACGGTCACGAGCAAGGTGGACGAGCTCGCGGGCGACGCGCTCGAGATCGTGCGCACGCCGAACTCGCTCAGTGACCTGACGAGCGCGGCGGCGGGGGACGGCGTCGTCTTCGCCGGCGCGGTCGGCGGCGGCTACGTGTTCCCGCAGTTCCTCCCGGCCTACGACGCCGTCGCGAGCCTCGCGAAGTTGCTCGAGCTGCTCGCACCGACCGGCCGGCCGTTGTCCGAGCTCGTCGGCGAGCTGCCCGATCCCACGCTCATCCACCGGCGGCTCGCGTGCCCCTGGGCCAAGAAGGGTCTCGTCATGCGCGTCCTCAACGAGCGCCTCGCCGGTCGCGACCTCGACCTGACCGACGGAATCAAGCTCGTCGACGAGCGCGGCTGGTCGCAGGTGTTGCCCGATCCGGACGAGCCGCTCGTCCACATCTACGCCGAGGGCGAAACGGCGGAGATCTCGGAAGAGCTCGAGCGCGAGGTGCGTGTGCTCGTCGAGGAGATCATGCAGGGAGATACCTCTCCAGCGCGAACCTCGCTAGAAGCCTCAAGCTGAGGTTGACCCCTCGGCCGTGCGACTGCTTTACTTGGTCGCTCACCTCCACCGAAAGGCCTTCATGGAACCACTGCCCGATCTGGCCGCGCTCTCCGACGCCGACCTGAAGACGCTGATCGAAGAGCTCACAGAGGAGGAGAACGAGGTGTCGTTCCGCCGCCGCCTGCTGCAGGGTCGGATCGACATCCTGCGCGCCGAACGAACGGCACGGCTGAAGGGGAAGGGCGTCACGGACGTCGACGTCGAGAAGCTCACTGACATCCTCGCTGCCCGCAGCGCGCCGCCTGCCGACGAGGGCGTGTAGGCCTTTGAGTCATGTGTACTGCGCCGAGTGCGGCTTTCAAAATCCTGAGGCGTCGAACTACTGCGCCCGGTGCGGCGCGCGTCTCGCGAAAGGCGAGTCCGGCGAGCAGACACAGACGCTCACCCCTGAGGAGATCGCCGAGGATCCGAGTGCTGTCCTCGGCCACGACGACGGCAAGGGCCCGGCGCTCGTCGTCCGGTCGGGCGGCGGCAGGGAAGGGGAGAGCTTCTTCCCCTCGGGCGAGCGCACGCTGATCGGTCGCTCGCCGGAGTGCGATGTCTTCCTCGACGACGTCACCGTCTCCCGCAAGCACGCGGAGGTGGTGAAGAGCGGCGAGTCGTTCACGATCACGGACCTCGGCAGCCTGAACGGAACCTTCGTGAACAAGAAGCGGATCGAGACGGCCGAGCTCGACGACGACGACGAGGTTCAGATCGGCAAATACCGACTGACGTTCCTACGCCGATGAGCACGGCGACCGCACCCCAGCAGCAGCGCCTGCACACGATCGGCGCCGTCTGCGCGCGGTTGCAGCCGGAGTTCGCGGACATCTCGATCTCGAAGATCCGGTACCTGGAGGATCAGGGTCTGCTGACGCCGAAGCGCACCCGCGGCGGCTACCGGCTTTTCAGCGAGGAAGACGTGGAGCGGCTCGAGACGATCCTGCGCCTCCAGCGGGACGAGTTCCTGCCGCTCCGCGTGATCCGGCAGGAGCTGGCGTCCGGCGCGGGCTCGGCTCAGCGGCAACGCCGGCGGCCGGCCGCGCTCGGCGACCAGGAGGGTGAGCTCGATCTCGCCGAGTTGTGCGGCCGCGCCGGGATCGACGCCGCGTTGGCACGCGCGCTCGAGGAATACGGCCTGCTGACACCGCGGATCGAAGGGGGAGAGCGGTTGTACAGGGAGACCGATGCCGACATCGCTGCAGTGTGCGGGCGTCTGGCGCAGTTCGGCATCGACGCTCGTCATCTCCGCACGTTCAAGAACTCGGCCGGACGCGAGGCCGGTCTGCTCGATCAGCTCGTCGCACCGGCGCTTCGGTCTCGCAACCCGGAGCGGCGCAAAGCCGGCCTGGACGACCTGCAAGCACTCGCCGAGGCGTCGCAGGAGCTCTCGCAGCTCCTCTTCTGGCGCGAGCTGCGTCAGCTTGCGGAGCGTTAGGCTTCCGTCGTGAGCTCCGAGACGACACTCGACCTTCGCGATCGCGTGCGCGACGTGCCCGACTTCCCGAAGCCGGGGATCGTCTTCAAGGATCTGATGCCGCTCGTCGCGGATGCGCGGTACTTCCGCGAGACGATCGATCGGTTGGAGGCCCTCGCGCGCCCCAAGGAACCCGACCTGATCCTCGGCGCCGAAGCGCGGGGATTCATCTTCGGCGGCGCGCTCGCCGACCGGCTCCACTGCGGCTTCGTGCCGGCCCGCAAGCCGGGCAAGCTGCCCTGGAACACCGTCGAGGCGACGTACGACCTCGAGTACGGCACCGACAGCCTCCAGGTGCATGCCGACGCGATCGGCAAAGGCGCCCGCGTGATCGTCCACGACGACGTGCTTGCGACGGGTGGTACCGCGCAGGCGAAAACGGAGCTCGTCGAACAGCTCGGCGGCATCGTCGTCAGCCTCCTCTTCGTCGTCGAGCTGGCGTTCCTGAACGGGCGTGACAGGCTCGACGGGTACGACATCGAGTCGCTGATCAAGTACTGACTCCGAAGGGGGTTCGTTGATCCGTCCGACGGGTCGATAAGCATTCGCACATGTACAACGCGCTCACAGCCCGGTACACCTTCGCGTGCCCCAGGCGAGAGCAGGCCGAGGTGGCGCTCTCGTCGTTTCGGCTGCTCGAACGCCTGCCGGGGGCGTCGCACCCGGCGGTGTACGGCGTCCGCTTCGACTGCTGGTGCGGCGAGGAGCACACGGGGCTCGTCGCGCACGACGACCTCGACTGGGCGCCGCTCGGCGGGCACGCAGGGAGCTTCGTCGACCTGATGACCTCGCGCACGGCAGCCGCCGCCGACGCGCTCCTCGACACGGCGGCGGCGCATCTCAAGGCGGGGGAGTGGCCCTGGAGCTTCTACTGCTATCCGGAGGGACGGCCGCGGCCGGTGTTTCCGTCGTCGTTCGTCGCCGTCTCGCCCGGTGACCGCTCAGTCGGGCTCGCAGTTCGCTGCCCCTCCTGCAGCTCGCTGTCGGTCAATCTCGTCTCGCACGCACACGTCGACCTGCCGTTTGCGAACGACCGGCAGATCGGGGTCGTCGACCACGTCTTCGCGGAAGACGCGCTCCGGTCGGTCGAGTCTTTCACCGCTGAGCTGCACTCCTCGCGCTTCGACGAGCTTCGGCTGCACCTCGGCTGATTCCGTCGGCTAGTTCCGTTTCGGACGGCGCCGGGAACGATCAGGCCACACGCAAACGGAGGCAATCATGATCGGAGTCACACGCGGTATCTCGACGCTTGTAGGCGCCAGCGTCGCGGGTGTCCTGCTCTGGTTCGCGACGCAGGTCGGCACCGAGACGGCGGGCGAGTATTGGGCGACGTACGGCCTGATCGCTGCGGCCGGGCTGACGATGGCGCTGTCGCAGATTCTCGGCGGCTGGACGAAGTGGGGGTGGCCCCGCTTCTCGACCGGTGTCTTCCTGCTCGGGTTCTTGCCCGCGCTCGTCGCGGGCGGCTGGGTGCTGCTTGCTCGGCAGCCGGCCGATTTCTTCAACACGGCGAACTGGTCGAGGGACATCGGCGTCGACGGTCTCGTGGCAGATCTCGGCAACATCCTGCCCGCGATTGCCTTCGGGATCGGCCTGATCTTCGGGCTGTCGTTCGACACTGCCGGACCGCGCCGCGAGGTCGTCGAGCAAGGGCGTGAGCCTGAGCGGTCCGTGCGCACACGAGATGCGGACGAGCCGGTCTTGGCTGAGCGGGACACGTATCACCGCGACCCGTCCGATACCGGGCCGGTCGGGGAGCGGACCACCCGCGACGACGACGGCGACGTCCGCACCACGTCGACAGAAACGACGGAGGATCGCAAGGATCGCTGAAATCTTGTTCCCTGAGACAAGGGATTCCGGGTCGCACTTGATCGGTCGATAGCTCAGGTGATGGACGCCGCCGCCGCCGTCAGCCATCCGAAGCCTGCCGCTTCGGACCTCCTGCTCGAGCACTGCTTCGCGCTCGACACGGACGACGGGCGGCGTCCCACGGCCGCAGCGAGGCTGGAAGCGCTGCTCGGCCCCGACCTCGCCCGGCGCCTCGTGCAGGCGTTGTCGCCTGCGCACGATCGCCCGCTGCAGTAGCGGGAAGCTCGACCGTCTACCGGGTGCTGGACTCGACCTGGTCGCCGCCGCGGAGCCTCACGAAGAGAAAGATCGCGCCGGCGGAGACGAGAGAGAGGATGAACGCCGTCGCGTCGGACACGCCGAGCGAGAGCATCCCGATCCAGAGCACGACGAAGAAGAACACGGCCCAACCGGCGGCCTGCACCCCTTGATCGATAGACGGCATGCGCAGATGCATCGAGTCGATCCTAACCACCACTGGTCTTGGGAGCGAAGCGACCCTTCAGGGATCTACGCGCGAAGGGCGATCGGCTCCGAGCCGATCGCTTCATGCGCAAACAATTCGCCGCCAGGGCGCTGGCTTCAGCTAGCGCGAAGGGCCACCTTGGTCCCACTGGTCTTGGGAGCGAAGCGACCCTTCATGCGCAAAAAAATTCAAGGAGCCGGTGGCGTTTTCGTCGACCGAGCCCGCTGACTTTCCGCTTGCGCGTACGGCCCTCGAGCTCGGCTTCGACCTAATCACGCTCCGTGCTCCTTGCAAGAGGGAACGTAGACGGGCGGGTCTGCGCGATCAAGGGGCGAGGGCGCCGGTTTGCTGCAATTTGCGACAACTTCTCTTCCGGGCCGCCAGTGGACGTGACGGTCCGTAGGATGCGGCCTTGTGAGCCGCGCCGTTGTCTGGATCGTCGCCGGCGCGGCGTTGCTGGCCGCGGTCGTGCTCACGCTTGCCGGGCTGGGGGACGACCCAGCGGTCGTACCCAATTGGCAGGCGCTCGTGCTCGGGCTCGTGCAGGGCGCGACGGAGCTGCTCCCGATCTCGTCGTCGGGTCACCTGATTCTCGTGCCGTGGGTGGGCGACTGGGAGTACCTGAAAGAGCACGATGCGTTCAACCAGACCTTCGACGTCTCTCTGCATCTCGGAACGCTCGTCGCCGTGGTGGTCTACTTTCGTGCCGACATCGTCCGGCTCGCGCGTGCGTGGTTCGGTTCGGTGCGGCGGCGGCGGATCGAGTCGGACGACGAGCGGATTGCCTGGTATGTGGCGGCTGCGACCGTGCCGGCGGCGATCGTCGGGGCGCTGGGGGAGAACCTGATCGCGGAGAACCTCGGCGAGCCCTGGCAGATCGCAATCTTGCTCGCGATCTTCGGCGTTCTCCTCTGGGTGGCCGACCGGCGGCCGCAGACGAAGGGCATGCAGGACGTGGGCTGGAAAGCCGCGTTCGGGGTGGGGCTCGCGCAGACGCTGTCGCTGATGCCCGGCGTGTCCCGCTCCGGGATCACGATCACCGCGGGACGCTTCCTCGGCCTCGACCGTGACTCCGCCGCACGCTTTTCGTTTCTGCTCCTCGTCCCGATCACGTTCGGCGCAGTTGTCTACAAGGGGGTGGGGGACGTGCTGCTCGCCGAGCTCCCGCCGGGCTTGGCCGGTCCGTTCGTCGTCGGCTCCGCGGCATCGTTCGCGAGCGCGCTCGTTGCGATCTCGGCACTGCTCGGTTATGTCCGCCGCCGCGACTACACCGTGTTCGCGGTCTACCGGGTGCTGATCGCGGTGATCGTGCTGCTCCTGATCGTCACCGGCGTCCGCTCGGCCGAGTTCTGAGGCCGTGGGGATCGGGAAGCATGCGGCCCTGCTTGCGGTCGCAGGCGCGATCACGATCGCCTTCTCCGGGATCCTCGTGCGTCTCGCCGACGTCGAGCCGTCGACGGCGGCGTTCTTCCGTTGCCTCTATGCGCTGCCGTTCCTGGCTCCGCTCGCGTGGTGGGAGCGGTCGCGGTTCGGTGCGCGGCCGTTCG
>JALYRA010000066.1 GCA_030855545.1 Actinomycetota bacterium
AACTCGATCTACATGATGGCCAACTCCGGCGCCCGCGGCTCGTTCAAGCAGATCCGCCAGCTGGCCGGTATGCGCGGCCTGATGGCCAATCCGAAGGGCGAGATCATCGAGCGTCCGATCAAGGCCAACTTCATGGAAGGCCTTTCGGTGCTCGAGTACTTCATCTCGACGCACGGCGCCCGCAAGGGTCTCGCCGATACGGCGCTCCGTACGGCCGACTCGGGGTACCTGACGCGCCGTCTCGTCGATGTCTCGCAGGACGTGATCATCCGCGAGGCCGACTGCGGCACCGGAGAGTTCATCGAGATCGCGATCAACCTGCCCGAGGGTCCGAACACCTCGGTGATGGGCCGCGTGCTGGCCGAGGACGTGTACAAGCCGCTCGCGAGCGGGAAGCCCGGCAAGACGCTGGTCGCGGAGAAGGGCGAGTCGATCACGGCTCCCCGCCTGCGCGAGATCGCCGAAGCGCTCGAGGACGACACCGCGAAGCTGCCGGTCCGCTCGGTGCTGAAGTGCCGCGCCGAGACCGGCGTGTGCCAGACGTGCTACGGCACCTTCCTTGCAACGGGCAACGTCTCCGACATCGGCGACGCGGTCGGGATCATCGCCGCGCAGTCGATTGGCGAGCCCGGCACGCAGCTGACGATGCGGACGTTCCACACCGGCGGCGTCGCCGGCGCGGACATCACGCACGGCCTGCCGCGCGTCGTCGAGATCTTCGAGGCGCGGAATCCCAAGGGCGCGGCGACGCTTGCGGAGATCGGCGGGCGCGTCGCGATCGAGGAGGCCGACCGGACGGTGAAGATCACGATCGAGCCGGACGCACTCGACGAGGCAGGCGAGCCAATTCCGGCGAAGGAGTACTCGCTGCCGCGCCGCTCGCGGCTGCTCGTCACGCACGGCCAGGTGCTCGAGCCAGGCGATCCGCTCAACGAGGGCTCACGCGCCCCTGCCGAGCTGCTCGACCTGCATGCGAAGGCGGGCAAGGGCTCGACGCTCACCGAGCTCTACCTCGTCGGCGAGGTGCAGAAGGTCTACAAGTCGCAGGGCGTCGACATCCACGACAAGCACATCGAGCTGATCGTGCGGCAGATGCTGAAGAAGGTTCGCGTGATGGAGGCCGGGGACACGTCCCTACTCCCGGGCGAGCTCGCCGACAAGACCAAGCTCGAGCGTGAGAACGCGAAGCTGAAGAAGAAGGACGAGCCGGCGACGTTCGAGCCGCTGATCCTCGGGATCACCAAGGCGTCGCTCGCAACCGAGTCGTTCCTCTCCGCCGCGTCCTTCCAGGAGACGACGAAGGTGCTGACCGACGCCTCGATCGAGGGCAAGGTCGACCACCTGCTCGGCCTGAAGGAGAACGTGATCATCGGCAAGCTGATCCCGGCCGCGACCGGTCTCAAGCGCTACCGCCAGATCGGGATCGGCCCGTCAGACTCCGTGCCCGCGCACCTCTATGCGCGGCCCGAGACGGAAGCCGAGCTGCTGGCGCAGCTCGAAGAGATCGGCGGCGACGGCGCCGGGCTCGACCTGGAGGCGCTCGGCCTCACGTTCGGCGGCATGCCGGGTGCGGACGAGACGACGTCGCACGAGGCGGGCGAGGCGACCGAGGTTCCCGAGGTCGAGTCGCCGCTCGACGAGGAGAAGTAGCCCTCGATTCGACCGGACTGAACGCGAGGGCGGCCGAGAGGCCGCCCTCGCTCTTTTTCGGCGGTCGTCTGCTACAACGGCGCCGCGTGAAAGCTCTCCTCACGATCCTGATGACGGCCGGCGTCCTCGCGGCCGTCTCCGAGCCCGCCGCCGCGGCGCCCTGTGGGTTGCCCGACGCGAAGCCGCTCTGGATCGACTTCGGCACGCCCGAGCTGCTCGACCGCTTCGGCCGGCCCGGTGTGATCGTCGCCGGCTCCGGCGCGGAGTATCCGACGAAGGCTCGCGCGACCGGCGCCAAGACCGTCTACTGGGACATGTACCTGAGCACTCGGGTCGGGACGCCGTCGGCGCCGGCCGACCCCGATGGCCTGCCGGCGAAGGCGCAGCGCGTCTTCGACTTCGCCGTCCTCTCCGCCGGCTGCCCCGACCCGGTGATCGCGATGAACGAGCTCTTCGGCTCCTCGACCCCGACGCCGTGGACACCGACGACCGCCCGCTACCGCGAGAACGTCCTCGAGTGGGCGCGGCTACTCAAGGCGAAGGGCGGCCATCCCGTCCTGCTCGTCTCGAGCGAGCCGTTCACGGGCGGCGACGCCGGCCAGTGGTGGCGTGAGGTCTCACAGGTCGCGGACATCGTGCTCGAGAAGTACTTCAACGCCCCGTCCGTCCATCGTGCGGGACCGGAGCTCGGCAGCCGCCGCATGCGCACGTCGATGCGCGACTCGCTCTCGAAGCTCTTCGCCGTCGGCGTCCCGCCGTCGAAGCTCGGCGTCATGCTCGCCTTCCAGACTCGCCGCGGCTCCGGCGGCCGTGAGGGCCTCGAGCCTGCGGGCGCCTGGTTCGAGGTCGCGAAGCTCCAAGGCCTCGCGGCGAAGCAGATCGCGCGTGAGCTCGGCATCGCCTCGGTCTGGTCGTGGGGCTGGGGCTTCTTCAACGAGCAGGCGCGCGACCCCGACAAGCTCGGCGCGGCGTGCGCATGGCTGTGGGCGCGCGACCAATCGCTCTGCGACGTCGCGGCGATGCCGGAGCGCTTCGACCGCGACTTGCGCGCCGGCCAGATCGATCTGCCCCGCAGCGTCCGCTGCCTGCTCGGCGACGCCGCGATCACAACCGGCGAGATCGCCGCCCTGAGCCGGGTCACGGGCGATCCGGACGCGGCGCTGACCATCCTCTTCGCGCGCCTCGTTCAGCAG
>JALYRA010000121.1 GCA_030855545.1 Actinomycetota bacterium
CCGACCTGATCGAGGCCGAGCGCGAGCTACGGCGACTGGAGGAGGCGATGGCCGGCGGCGACCACGCCCCGGAGACGCTCCACCGCTACGGGGAGGCGCAAGCCCGGCTCGAGCACGCAGGCGGCTACGGCTGGCGCGACCGGGCGACGGCCGTGCTGCGCGGGCTCGGGTTCGCCGACGGCGACCTCGACCGGGGTCTCGAGACCTTCTCCGGCGGAGAGCTCACGCGGGCCTCACTCGCGCGCGCGCTCTCGGGTAGCCCCGATCTGCTCCTGCTCGACGAGCCGACGAACCACCTCGACATGGAGTCGATGGAGTGGCTCGAGCAGGAGCTCTCGACAATCGACGCCGCGGTGATCCTCGTCGCCCACGATCGCTGGTTCCTCGAATCGGTGGCGAACTCCGTGCTGGAGCTCGAGAACGGCAAGTCGACCTTCTTCCCCGGCAAGTGGCACGTGTGGCGCCAGGAGAAGGCTGCCCGGCTCGCCGCTCAGGCGAAGTGGTCCGAGCGCCAGGCAGAGGACATAGCGCGGCTCGAGCGCTTCGTCGCCCGCTTCCGGTACGGGACGAAGTCGCGTCAGGCGCAGGCCAAGCTGAGGCAGATCGCGCGGATCGAGTCCGAGCGCGTCGAGGCGCCGCGGGACGGCCGGCGCACGCTCGGCTTCGAGTTCCTCAAGCCGGTCCGCAGCGGGCGGATCGTCGTCACTGCAGACGGGTTCGACCTCGCCGCGGGAGACAAGCCTCTGCTCCAGGACGCCGAGCTCGTGCTGGAGCGCGGCGAGCACGTGGCGCTGATCGGCCCGAATGGGTCCGGCAAGTCGACGCTGCTCGAGGCGATCGTGAACGGCCGCCTTGGTCGGATCGGCCACAGCGTCGAGCTCGCCTACTTCTCGCAGCACGAGGTCGAGCTCGACGAGCGCGGCAGCGTGCTCGAGTGCACGATGGGAGCGACCGGGTTGCAGCGCTCGGCGGCGCAGGCGCTCCTCGGCCGCTTTCTCTTCTCCGGGTGGGACGACCACGACAAGCCCGTCGTCGCGCTCTCGGGCGGCGAGCGGCGACGTCTCGCGCTCGCGCTCATCGTCGCGTCCGGCGCCAACTTCCTCGTGCTCGACGAGCCGACGAACCACCTCGACCTCGAGAGCCGCGAGGCGCTCGAAGCGGCGCTGGAGGCCTTTCCCGGAACCGTGCTCCTCGTCTCGCACGACCGAGCCGTGCTCGACGCGGTAGCAGAGCGGATCGTCGCGGTGGAGCACGGGGCGCTTCGCTCCTACCCAGGCGGCTGGGCCGACTACGTTCGCATCCGCGGCGACGAGTCCGCTGCGCCGGCCGCGCCGGCGAGGGATCGCAAGGAGAAGCCGCGCGCCCATCGACCCGTCAAGCCGAGCCCGAGCGCGCTCGAGCAGATCGAGCTTGCGATCCAGGCGCGCGAGCAGGAGCTGGCCGAGCTCGAGCGCCAGCTCGCCGACGACTGGGGGAACGCCGACGTGCTCGCCGCCCACACGGCCGCGCGCGACGACCTCCAGGCGCTGCTGGAACAGTGGGAGCAGCTGTTCGAAGCCGCGCAGCAGGTGTGACCGTTCAGCGTCCGGCGGCGTAGACACGGTGTGCAAGCGATGACGCTTCCGGCACGACATCCCGCCCGGCCGGCGTCCTTTGCCGCGACCGCGGAGGAGCATCTCGACGACGTGTACGCCTATCTCGTCTACCTGACCCGCGACCGCTCGCTCGCCGAGGACCTGACGGCGGACACCTTCGAGAAGGCACTCCGGCTCTGGCGGCGTTTCGATCCGACCCGTGCGAGCGCGAGGACGTGGCTTTGCCAGATCGCCCGCACGACGGCGCTCGACTGGTTTCGCTCCGAGGAGCGGCGCCAGAAGCGCGAGGAGCGCACAGCGCCGGCCGAGCGCGTCGATGCCGTCTTTGCGGAAGGACTCTCCCCACACGTCGAAGCCGCCCTGGCCGAGCTCTCCGCCGGCGAGCGCGAGGTGATCGCGCTCCGCGTCTTGCTCGAGTTGGAAGGCGAAGAGGCCGCGCGCGTGCTCGGCATCAGCCCGACAGCCGTTTCGACCCGGCTGTCGCGGGCCCTGAAGAAGCTCGAGGAGAAGGTGAGTGTGAATGTCTGAGACGCTGCTGAACCAGATCCGCGCGACGAAGCCCGAGGCTCCATCCGCCCTGCGCGAACGCGTTCGCGCGCTGACCGTCGAGGAGCCCGCCCGAGCGCCTTTTCTCTCCCGCTTCCGATGGCGCCGGCTGGTGCTCGTCGTGCCGGCAACGCTCGTCGTCGCGGTCGCCGCCGCGGGCGTGATCGGGTTGACGCGGGACGGCGTCACCGGCGCGGATGACGACACGGCTGTCTCGGCCGGCGCGACCACGGAGCAGTCGCTCGAGGCGTACAGCACGCGCGATCGTGGAGCCGTGAAGGGCGGCTCCGCTCCTCCCGCCAACGCGGACTCGAGCGCAGCCGTCCCGCCCGTCGCCGGCCAGCTCCAGCGCTACGAGGCCGAGCTGCGGCTCCGCGTCGACGATGTCGGCGCGCTCTCCGACGCGACGAAGCGCGCGCAGCGAATCGCGCTCCAACACGGCGGCACGGTCGCGTCGCTTCAGTACGACGCGCCCGCCGCCGGTATCGGCGCCGCGCAGATCACGCTTCGGATCCCGACTACGAGAGTGCAGAGCGCGATGGCAGAGCTCTCGCAGCTCGGCACGATCGTCGGCCAGCGCTACGGGATCGAGGACCTCCAGCAGCAGGCCGACGCGCTGCAGGCGCAGATCGAGCAGGCGCAGCGGCAGATCGCCCAGATCCAGGCGCAGCTCCGGAGTTCCACGCTCTCGGACGAGAGCCGCGTCGTCCTCCAGGGGCGGCTCGCGAACGCGCGCCAGAAGCTCGCCGGCCTGCGCGAAGGGCTGCGCGGCACGAACACGGAGGCGCGCACGGCGACGGTCTACCTCTCGCTGACGACCGAGGAGATCGAGCCGGCCGCCGTCGGCGGCAGCCGCCTCGACGACATCAAGGACGTGCTCGCTTGGGAGGGGATCGCGCTCCTGTACGTCCTCGTCGTCGCCGGCCCGTTCCTGATCCTCGGCCTGCTCGTGTGGCTCGCCCTGCGGCTCCGGCGCAGGCAGGTCGAGACCCGGCTGCTCGAGCAGAACTGACCCGCCCCCAATCGCCAAGTAACAATCTGTTACTAGGCCCAGAAGGCGTCGAAGGCGGCCTGGTCGAGCGGTTGGGCGCGGATGTCGGCCCAGCGGCCGTCGCGCAGCTCGATCAGG
>JALYRA010000031.1 GCA_030855545.1 Actinomycetota bacterium
CCATACAGGGGCGCCCGCAGCTCGGCTCGCTCCTGCTCCGCGACGGCGTCGTCTCGCTCGAGCAGCTCGAGGAGTGCCTGCTCGAGAAGGAGGCGAACGGCGGCCGGCTGGGCGAGATCCTCCTTCGACATGGATTCGCGACCGGCGCGCAGGTCGCACAGGTGCTCGCCGAGCAGCATGGGCTCGAGTACTACAGGACGAGCGTCCTCGTCCACGTGGCGGACGTCGAAGAGAAACCGGACACCCCGACCGAGGACGTCCGCGACGGCACGACGAGCGGGCCCGCGATCAAGCTCGCGAACCAGATCATCGCCAAGGCGATCGAGGACGGCGCCTCCGACATCCACTTCGAGCCGCAGCTGCACTCCATGGTCGTCCGCGCCCGGATCGACGGGGTCATGCGCCGGGTCGCCGACGTGCCGAAGGTGCTTCAGCCGGCGGTGACGAGCCGCCTGAAGATCATGGGCGAGCCGACATCGCAGACCGCCGGATTTCGCAGGACGGCCGCATGTCGATCCGGTACGGCGGCGCGTCGATCGATCTCCGCGTCGCGGTCCTCCCCACGACCTACGGCGAGCAGGTCGTGCTTCGGATCCTCCACCGCGCGTCCGGCCGGCTGACGCTCAGCGATCTCGGCATGAGCGCGGAGGCGGAGGCGACGTTTACCCGCGCGGTCAAGCAGCCGTACGGCGCCGTCCTCGCCGTCGGCCCGACCGGCTCCGGCAAGACGACGACGCTCTATGCCGCCCTCGAGTTCCTGACGACGAGTCGCGCGCCCTCGCCACGATCGAGGATCCCGTCGAGTACCAGATCCCCGGCGTGAACCAGGTCGAGGTGAACGCGCGCGCCGGTCTCACCTTCTCGCGCGGCCTGCGCACGATGCTCCGCTCCGACCCGGACGTCCTGCTCGTCGGCGAGGTGCGCGACGAGGAGACCGCCCGGATCGCGGTGCAGGCGGCGATAACGGGCCATCTCGTCCTGACGGCTCTGCACACCCACAACGCCGCCAGCTCGATCGCCCGCCTGCGCGATATGGGCGTCGAGCAGTCGCTCCTCGCTACGTCGATCAACTGCATCGTCGCGCAACGGCTCGCGCGCCGGCTCTGCATGCACTGCCGCGAGGCGTACAACCCCTCCGCCGAGGAGCTCACCGCCGAGGCGGCCGAAGCCGCGATCTCCGAGACCGAACTTCTCTACCGCCCGCGCGGCTGCCCCCCACTGCGCCGGAACAAGGTACGACGGCCGGGTCGCGCTCTACGAGGTGATGCCCGTCGTCGGCAAGATCCGGCGCTTGATCGAAGCCTCGACAGAGGAGATCTTCGCCGCCGCGGTCGAGGCCGGCATGACGACCCTGCGTGAGGACGGCATCCGCCTCTGTCGCGCCGGGATCTCCTCGCTGGAAGAGATCCGCCGGGTCACCGGCGACCGCCTGCAGTAGCTCATCTCTTCCCGGTACCGGCCGATTACCGGCGGGAAATGGAAGCAGCCGCACATCCCTGGCCCGCGCTCGGAGCGCTCCTGCTCCGCGACGGCGCCCTCACGGTCGAGCAGCTCGAGCAGGCACTCCGCGACAAGGACTCGTCGGGCAGGCGGCTCGGCGAGATCCTCGTCGACCGCGGCTACGTCACGCCGACGCAGGTGTCGCGCGTGCTCGCGGAACAGCACGAGCTGCCGTTCATCGACTTGGCGCGGGAAACCGTCGACATGGGCGCCGCCGGCCTGCTCTCGGAGGATCTCGCCCGTCGCTACAACGCCATCCCCGTCCGCTTCCTCGCCGACGGAGCCGTGCTCGTCGCCGTCAACGACCCGACGAACGTCGTCGCGGGGGACGATCTCCGAATCGCACTCGGCGCCACCGTCCGCGTTGGGGTCGCCTCCGGCGATGCGATCGCCAATGCGATCACCCGCATCTACTCCGGCGAGCTCGACTTCGACGAGGGACCCGACGTGGAAGAGGAGTCCGGCGCCACCGTGGTCGATCTTCGCGAGGCCGCCGCGAGCGCGCCCGCAATCAAGCAGGTGAACGCCGTCCTCAGCCGCGCCATCGATCTGGGCGCCTCCGACGTCCACTTCACGCCACAGCGCAGGCGCCTGCTCGTCCGCGCCCGCGTCGACGGTGTCATGCGCGAGCTCGCCACGATCCCGAAGACGCTCCAGCCGGCGGTCACGAGCCGCCTCAAGGTGATGGCGGAGCTCGACATCGCCGAGAAGCGCGCGCCGCAGGACGGCCGCCTCTCCCTCCGCACCGCCGACCGCTCGATCGACCTGCGCGTCGCGGTGCTGCCGACGACGTTCGGCGAGAAGGTGACGCTCCGGATCATGGGCTCCGGCGAGGCCGCGGTCTCGCTCGAGGAGCTCGGGATGAGCGAATCGGCCGCCGCGACCCTTGCCGGCGCCGTCGGCCAGCCATTCGGCGCCGTCATCGCGGTCGGCCCGACAGGCAGCGGCAAGTCAACGACCTTGCATGCGGCGCTCAGCGGGCTCGACAGCGAGGAGCGCCAGATCACGACGATCGAGGACCCGGTCGAGTACCAGGTGCCGAACGCCGATCAGATCGAGGTCAATCCGCGCGCCGGCCTGACGTTCGCCACTGGGCTCCGCACAATTCTCCGCTCCGATCCCGACGTGATCCTCGTCGGCGAGATCCGCGACGAGGAGACCGCCGACATCGCGTTCCAGGCAGCGATGACCGGGCACCTCGTCCTCAGCTCGCTGCACGCCCAGAACGCCGCCAGCGCGATCGCACGGCTGAAGGACATGGGCGTCGATCCCGGCCTGATCGCCACCTCGCTCAACTGCATCGTCGCGCAGCGACTCGCGCGCAAGCTCTGCCAAAGCTGCCGCGAGGCGTACGTGCCGGACGCGGACGAGCTCGCTGCCGTGGGCCTGCCCGAGTTCGAGTACGGGCGGACGCACCTCTACCGGGCGGCCGGTTGCGAGTCCTGCTCGTTCACCGGCTACACCGGCCGCGTCGGCCTCTTCGAGGTGATGCCGATCCGCGGCGAGCTCCGCGGCCTGATCGAGCGCTCGACTGAGGAGATCTTCGCCGCCGCCGTCGAGGCCGG
>JALYRA010000132.1 GCA_030855545.1 Actinomycetota bacterium
CGTCGCTGCAGCCTCTGCTCGAGCGCGGCGAGCGCCTCGTCGCGGTCGACGTAGATCTGCTCGGACTCGATCTTGACCTTGTCCTCGAGGTCGTTCAGGTCCTTGGCGCGCGCCTCGACGTCGACCGCGGTCACGATCGAGGCGGCGAAGTAGAGCACCTTCTCGAGCTCGCGCGGGGCGATGTCGAGCAGGTAACCGATGCGGCTCGGAACGCCCTTGAAGAACCAGATGTGGCTGACCGGCGCGGCGAGGTCGATGTGACCCATGCGCTCGCGGCGCACCTTCTGGCGCGTTACCTCGACGCCGCAGCGCTCGCAGATGATCCCCTTGTAGCGGACGCGCTTGTACTTGCCGCAGTAGCACTCCCAGTCCTTCGTCGGACCGAAAATGCGCTCGCAGAAGAGGCCGTCGCGCTCCGGCTTGAGCGTGCGGTAGTTGATGGTCTCCGGCTTGGTGACCTCGCCCGAGGACCAGTCCCGGATCTGCTTGCTGCTCGCAAGCCCGATGCGAATCGCGTCGAATTCGTTGATGTCGATCAAGTGATCAGCGCCTCTTTCTTCTCAGCAGTCGGTTCAGTTCTGGTTTCGGTCTAGTCCTCGAGCTCGAGATCGGCGACCTCGTCGCCGACCGGGCCTACCTGAGCCTGCGCCTCTTCCGCGGCTTCCTCGCCGGGAGTGACGGCGACGTCGACGAGGTCATCCAGATCCTCGTCGGAGGCGAGCGCGAGCTCACCGTCGCCGTCGACGCTCGCTGCGCCCTCCTCGGCCTCTTCAGCCGTGGGCTGGCGGGCTGCAGCGCGGAGCGAGCCTGGGGAGAGATCGATGCCGAGCTCTTCCGCAGCGCGGAGCAGCTCGTCGTCTTCCTCTCGCACCTCGACCTCGCGGCCCTCGTCGGAGAGGACCTGGACGTCGAGCGCCAGGGACTGCATCTCCTTCAGCAGCACCTTGAAGGACTCGGGGATCGACGGCTCGGCGATATTCTCGCCCTTGACGATCGCCTCGTACGCCTTGACGCGCCCGATCGTGTCGTCGGACTTGATCGTCAGCATCTCCTGGAGGGTGTACGCGGCGCCGTACGCCTCGAGCGCCCACACCTCCATCTCGCCGAAGCGCTGACCGCCGAACTGCGCCTTACCACCGAGCGGCTGCTGGGTGACGAGCGAGTAGGGGCCGGTCGAGCGCGCGTGGATCTTGTCGTCGACGAGGTGGAGCAGCTTCAGGATGTACATGTAGCCGACCGTGACCTTCTGGTCGTACGGCTCGCCGGTCTTGCCGTTGAAGAGACGCACCTTGCCGGAGACCTTCCGGCCGGTGTCGCGGCTCTGGTCGACGTTGAACTTGATCGGCGAGTCGGGATTCTGCTTCGACCAGGTGATGAGCGCCTCGTCGACGTCCTCCTCGCTCGCGCCGTCGAACACCGGCGTCGCGATCGGGCGCGGGTTCGGCGCGTTGATCGGAGCCTTCGGGTTGACGCCGCCATGGCCCTCGTCGGCGAAGACGCCATGGGCGGCAGCCCAGCCGAGGTGGGTCTCGAGGATCTGGCCGATATTCATCCGGCTCGGGACGCCCAGCGGGTTCAGGATCACGTCGACGGGACGGCCGTCCTCGAGGAACGGCATGTCCTCTTCCGGCACGATCTTCGAGATGACGCCCTTGTTGCCGTGGCGACCGGCGAGCTTGTCGCCCTCCGAGATCTTGCGCTTCTTCGCCACGTAGACGCGAACGAGCTCGTTGACGCCAGGTGAGAGGTCGTCGCCGGAATCACGGGCGAACGACTTGACGCCGATGACCTTGCCGCCTTCGCCGTGCGGCACCTTGAGCGAGGTGTCGCGGACCTCGCGCGCCTTCTCCTTGAAGATCGCGCGGATCAGCTTCTCCTCGGCCGTCAGCTCGGTCTCGCCCTTCGGCGTCACCTTGCCGACAAGGAGGTCGCCGGAACCGACCTCGGCGCCGATGCGGACGACGCCGCGGTCGTCGAGGTTCGCGAGCGACTCCTCCGAGCGGTTCGGGATGTCGCGCGTGATCTCCTCGTCGCCGAGCTTCGTCGAGCGGGCGTCGATCTCGTACTCGTGGATGTGGATCGAGCTGA
>JALYRA010000134.1 GCA_030855545.1 Actinomycetota bacterium
GCGTTCTCGATCGCCACCGCCGCCTGGCTCGCCAACGTCCCGACAAGCGCCTCGTCCTCGGCGGTGAAGGATCCCGACTCCTTCCCGGCCAGGTAGAGGTTCCCGAACGCGCGGCCGCGGAGCAGGATCGGGACGCCGAGGAAGCCGCGCATCGGCGGGTGGTGGGGCGGAAAGCCGACGGAGCGAGAATCGTCCGCGATCGACTCGAGCCGCAGTGGGCGGGCGTCGGTGATCAGGGCGCCGAGGATGCCGCGGCCGCGGGGCAGCTCACCGATCCGCTCCACCGTCCCGGGATCCATGCCGGTGTGGACGAAGCGCTCCAACCCCGTCCCCGAGGGGTCGATCACACCGAGCGCGGCGTAGCGGGCACCCGTCAGGGCGGCGCCCGTCTCGGCGAGCTTCCGCAGCAGGTCGTCCAGCGCGAGCTCGGAGCTGAGCGCGATGCCGGCGTCGATGAGCCCTCGCAGGCGGTCGGTCTCGGGCATGTCCCTAGTATCGTCGCGCGCTTGCTACCGTGACGCGCACGCCACGGGGCGTGGCGCAGCCTGGTTAGCGCGCTAGTCTGGGGGACTAGAGGTCCCGAGTTCGAATCTCGGCGCCCCGATCACTTTCGTCAGGAATTGGTAGAGATCATCTGATTCGCAGCGTAGGATCGGTGAGCGTTGCGCGTTCTGCGGTTTCTCGTCGTCCTGACTGCGGTCTCCCTCGGGGTCGCAGGCGCAGCGTGGGCGCAGAACGAGGCCGACTCGCGGCCTGCGCCGTCGGCCCGGGTCGGGATCTTCTACTACCCCTGGTTCTCGACTCCGCGGCACGACGGGCAGTACGCGCACTGGCAGCAGGAAGGAAACATCCCGCCGTTGAGTGTTGCCTCGAGCTTCTATCCGGCGCGGGGTGTTTACTCGTCCGCCGACGCTCTCGTCGTCGATGCGCAAATGCGCGAAATCGCCGCCGCGGGTGTCGGCACGGTGATCGCGTCGTGGTGGGGTCGCGGCTCGAGCGAGGACGCGCGCTTGCCGCACCTGATCGGCGCTGCCCGCCGTCACAAGCTCGCGGTCGCGGCGCACCTTGAGCCCTACGGGGGCAGAAGCGTCGCGTCGACGGAGGCGGACATCGGTCACCTGCGCGCGCTCGGGATCGCGGACTTCTACGTGTGGGCGTCGTCAGAGCTGCCCAACGCGGAATGGGCGGCAATGAACGCGCGACTCTCGGGCGTCCGGACGTTCGCAAACACGAACCTTGCCGGCCGCGCCGCCGCGGGCGGGTTTGACGGGCTCTACACCTACGACGTGCTCCTCTTCGACGGGGCGCTCTTTCCCCGTCTCTGCAAGCAGGCGCAGCGGCTGCACCTGCTCTGCGCCCCCTCAGTCGGGCCCGGGTACCACGCCCAACGCGCGACCCCCGACCGGCGCGTCAAGCCGCGGCGGAACGGCGCCACCTACGACGCGATGTGGCGCGGCGCGCTCCGCGGCAAGGCCGACCTCGTCACGATCACGAGCTACAACGAATGGCACGAAGGCACGCAGATCGAGCCGGCACGACCCGGGAAGCGCGGCTACCAGAGCTACGACGGCGCCTGGGGGCTCAAGGGAAAGGCCGCCGAGACGGCGTATCTCGACCGCACCGCGTACTGGGTCAGTCGCCTGCAGGCCTGAGCACCGCGGCCGAGCAGCTCGAGACGAGCGCGTCGAACACATCCGCTGAGTCGACGCCGCGCAGCGACTCGTGGTCGAGGTCGACCTCGACATCCGGCCAGGACTCGAGGCCGAGCGAACGAGCGCCCTCGTCGGCGCCGAAGCAGAGCAGGCGCTCGGTTGAGAAGACGCCGCGCATGCCCGTCTGGCGGCGCGCGATTCCCTCGAGCTCCCGCAGCTCCTCGAACGGGTCGATGCGCACGTTGGAGTCCGTTCCGATCGAGAGAGAGATGCCGCGGTGGTCGATCCGTGCCGCAGGCAGGAACCCATCCGCGAGGTCCGCCTCGGTCGTCGGGCAGGCGCAGACGGTCGTGCCGCTCTCCGCCAGGAGATCGAGCTCGCTGCCGTCCGCGTGCGTCGCGTGGACGACCGTGACGTGCGCGCCGAGGCAGCCGGTGCGCCCGAGCAGCTCGATCGGCCGGCAGCCGTGCTCGGCCAGGCACTCCTCGATCTCGCGCGGCTGCTCGTCGGCGTGGACGTGCAGCGGCAACCGCTCCTCGGCCGCGTAACGTCCAAGCTCCTCGAGCCAGTCGCGCGGGCAGGCGCGCACGGAGTGGGGGGCGAGGCCGACGCGGACGCCCGCTGCGCGGAGCGTCTCGAGCTGGCGTAAATACTCGGACGGAGACGCCTGGCGCATTCGCGGCAACCCGCCGCGGGCGTAGGCGGCGAGGAGGAGGACGATCTCGACGCCGGCCCCTGCCGCCGCCTCGACCGCAGCGTGAGCTTCGTCGAGCCCGAGGTAGTGGAACTCACCGACGGCGGTGTACCCGGCCCGTCGCATCTCGGCGTAGGTGGCCGCGTAGAGCTCGCGGACGGTGGCCGGCGTCTGCCGCTCCGCCTCGGCCAGCATCAGCTCGCGCCAGGCCCAGAAATCGCCCCCGCCGGCACGCCCGCGCAGGGCGCGCTGGAACGTATGGCTGTGCGCGTTGACGAAGCCCGGCAAGGTGATCGCGTCGGCCATCCGCGTGAGCGTAGACTCCGCGCTCGTCCGTTGCTCGAGCCAGATTCCGCGTGTCGCTGTTGCTCGGGGGAATCGGGTTCGTGCTGACCCTCGCCGGCTTCGTCACGTGGGCGCTGCGGACCGTCGCGGGGCATGTCGACGAGATCGTCGTTCGCTTCCCGGCGCCGACGGGGAACGACGACTGAGCCATGTCCGGCGGAGGTCTATCCTCCTGCCATGGCCTCCAACGCCGTTCCCGCACCGCTTGCGCTGATCCCGAACGCGCTGACGCTGTTGCGGCTCGCTCTCATCCCCGTCTTCGCATTCGTCTTCGTCACGGCTGACGACGGTTCGAGCTGGGGGGCAGGCTGGATTTTCCTGATCGCGGGCGTGACAGACCAGGTGGACGGGTGGCTCGCGCGGCGCTGGCAGGTCGAGTCCCGGTTCGGCAAGCTCGCCGATCCGCTCGCCGACCGGCTGATGCTCGACGCGGCCGCGATCCTGCTCTGGCTCGACGGCA
>JALYRA010000137.1 GCA_030855545.1 Actinomycetota bacterium
ATCACAAGGACGTCGGCCGGAACGATCCCTGTTGGTGCGGCAGCGGCAAGAAGTTCAAGAAGTGCCACGGCGCGTAGCCGTTCCGTACTGAGCGGCCAGCGCGACGATCGTGCGGGCCGCGAGCGACGACGGCGAGCGGGCAAGTCTTCTCGCCACCGATCGGCGCGCGCTCTTCACCGCGGAGGTCGCGGAGGGGACGCCGGTGCGGCCGGGCGAGCGGCTGCGTCTCGCGGCCGACCCGTCGCGGCTGCACTTCTTCGATCCCGAGTCAGGGTCGAGCCTTCGGGCGAACGCCGTCGCGGCGGCGGTGCTCACCTAGCGTTGCCGGGCCCATCTTTGTAGGATCTCCGGCGGTCGGCGTCGATCGCCCTGCGGCGTTTCGCATCCAGCCCCCCTCGCAGGAGGAACGAGATGACAAGAAGCGTCCTCGCCGCGGTCTTTGTGTTGCTGATAGTGGTCGCCCCTTCCAGCGCCGGCGCGGTCCGCACCGTCGTGGATCCCGTCCCCGACTCCTACATCGTCGTACTGAAGGCCGACTCCGCCCGGTCGCCAGGCGAGGTTCACTCGCAGCGGCCGCTGGTGTCCGTTCTGGCCCAGGAGCTCGGTCGGACACACCGCGGGACGGTCCGCGAGGTCTACCAGTACGCGCTCAAAGGCTTTTCGATCCAGCTGACCGCCGCTCAGGCGGAGGCCCTCGCCGGCGATCCGCGCGTCGAGTACGTCGAGGCCGACCAGGTCGTGCAGACGCTCGCGACCCAGAGTCCCGCCACCTGGGGGCTCGATCGGATCGACCAGCGCGACCTGCCTCTCAACAGCTCCTACACCTACAACCAGACCGGCCAGGGCGTGCATGCCTACGTGATCGACACACCGGCGTCCTCGGCAGCCACCAGGAGTTCACGGGCCGGATGGGCAACGGCTACACCGCGATCAGCGATGGCCAGGGCACGACCGACTGCAACGGCCACGGCACGCACGTCGCCGGCACGACCGGCGGCACGACGTACGGCGTAGCGAAGCAGGTCACGATCCATCCCGTCCGTGTGCTCAGCTGCTCGGGATCGGGATCGAACTCCGGTGTGATCGCCGGGGTCGACTGGGTCACCGCGAACCACGTGAAGCCCGCGGTCGCGAACATGAGCCTCGGCGGCAGCGCGTCGTCGGCGCTCGACACCGCGGTTTCCAATTCGATCTCCGCCGGCGTCAGCTACGCGATCGCCGCCGGCAACTCGAACGCGAACGCATGCAACTATTCGCCCGCGCGCGTCTCCTCGGCGGTCACCGTCGGTGCGACGACGAACACAGACGCGCGATCGTCCTTCTCGAACTACGGCTCCTGCCTCGACATCTTTGCGCCGGGCTCCAACATCACTTCGGCCTGGTACACGTCGAGCACGGCCACGAACACGATCAGCGGAACGTCGATGGCGTCTCCGCACGTGGCGGGCGCTCTCGCGCTCTACCTCCAGACGAACCCGACGGCGTCGCCTTCGACAGCGACGCAGGCGTTGATCTCGAACTCGACGGCGAACAAGGTCACGAGTGCCGGCACGGGCTCGCCGAACCGACTCCTGTACTCGGTCTTCGGGGCCGCGCCGACGCCGGGAGACACGACGCCGCCGACGACGTCGATCTCGTCGCCGGCGAACGGCGCCACCGTCAGCGGGACCGTGACGGTGTCCGCGAGCGCGAGCGACAACGTCGGTGTCAGCCGCGTTGAGCTCTTCGTCGACGGGTCGCTGCATTCGACCGACACGACTTCGCCGTACTCCTTCTCGTGGAACACGACGGCGGTCTCCGACGGTAACCACTCGCTCCAGACGAGGGCCTACGACGCCGCCGGGAACGTCGGCTCGAGCTCCACCGTCAGCGTCACCGTCAGCAACACGGCGAGCGGAGGCGAGCTGCTCGCGAACGGCGGGTTCGAGGGATCGGCAGCACCGTGGACGCTCTCCGGGAACGCCTACTGGTCGGCGGGCGGCTACGCACACTCCGGAACGGGCTACACCGTCCTCGGCTACTACAACTACGCGAGCGGCGCCGAGTACCAGACGGTGAGTATCCCGTCCGGCCACCCGGCGAATCTCACGTTCTGGCTCAACGTCACCTCGGACGAGGGGACGACGACCGCGTACGACTACCTGCGCGTCGAGGTGCGAAATACGTCCGGCACGCTGCTGGCGACGCTCGGCACCTACAGCAACCGCGACAAGACGACGCTGGGCTCCTATTCCCAGAAGTCCTTCAGCCTCGCGAGCTGGCGAGGCCAGACCGTGCGCCTCCAGTTCCGGGTGACGACGGACTCGACGCTACCGACGAGCTTCCGACTCGACGACGTCTCTTTGACGTAGGCCTCGAACGACGAAGGGCGGGCTGCCGGCGGGCGGCCCGCCCTCTTCGTGACGCTACGATCTGGGCGATGTCCGAAACCGCGATCCCGCTCGACCAGCAGCTCGAGGAGATCAGAACCCAGCTCGCCTGGGTTCGTGATTACCTTTGACCCGGACGCCGTAGCTTCCCGTGTCACCGAGCTCGAGGGCGCGATGGGCGAGCCGGGCTTCTGGGACGACCAGGCCAGAGCGACGTCCGTCTCGACCGAGCATTCCCGTCTTGCCAAGCGCCTCGAGCGCTACGAGCGCCTGCAGGGCGAGCACGACGACGCCGCGGAGCTGCTCCAGCTCGAGCCGGGCCTGCACGCCGACATCGAGGCGCAGCTGCAGCCGCTCCGCCGCGAGCTCGAACGGCTCCAGGAGGACGCGCTCTTCGACGGCGAGTACGACACCGGCGACGCGGTCGTCTCGGTCCACGCGGGCGCGGGCGGCACCGACGCTCAGGATTGGACCGAGATGCTGCTGCGCATGTATCTCCGCTGGACGGATGACCGCGGCTTCCAGTCCCAGCTGATCGAGGCGAGCCCCGGCGAGGAGGCGGGCCTCAAGTCGGCCACGTTCACCGTCAAGGGCGAGAACGCGTACGGCCTCTTCAAGGCGGAGCGCGGCGTCCACCGGCTCGTCCGCCTGAGTCCGTTCGACAGCGCCCATCGCCGCCACACCGCGTTCGCGCAGGCCGTCGTCGCGCCGCTCCTACCTGATGAGAGCGTGGTCGAGATCAACGAGGACGATCTCCGCATCGACACCTATCGCGCGTCCGGCGCAGGCGGCCAGCACGTGAACAAGACCGACTCCGCCGTCCGGATCACGCACATCCCGTCCGGGATCGTCGTCCAGTGCCAGAACGAGCGCTCGCAGATGTCGAACAAGCAGACAGCGCTGCGGATCCTCAAGTCCCGCCTCGTCGAGCTTCAGGAGGAGGAGCGCGAGGCGGAGCTTGCCAAGGAGCGCGGCGCGGCGCAGGACATCGGCTTCGGGAGTCAAATCCGGAGCTATGTGCTCCAGCCCTACCAACTCGTGAAGGACCTCCGCACCGGCTACGAGGTCGGCAACGCCCAGGGCGTCCTCGACGGCAACCTCGACGGCTTCGTGCGCGAGTACCTGCTGGCGAAAGCGGCCGGCAAGACGGTCTAGCCGGTTTCGTCGGCTAGACTGCTCCCTCCAGATCCCGGAGCGGTCGCCACGGCCACTTCCCTTCAGAATTCCGGTGACTGAACCGATGCAGACAGACGTGACGCAACCGCCGCCCGAGGCGGACCTGATCCCGCAGAACGGCGCCCCCGTCGACGCGTCGATCGCGGGCACCATGATCGTGTTCGAGGGCGTGACGAAGGTCTACGACCCGAACGTGATCGCGCTCAACGAGGTCTCGTTCGTGATCGACAAGGGGGAGTTCGTCTTCGTCGTCGGCGCCTCCGGCTCCGGCAAGTCGACCATGATCCGCCTGCTGTTGAAGGAGCTCGAGCCGAGCTCCGGACGGATCCTCGTCGGCGGCCGCGACCTGACGCGCCTGAAGCACTCGAAGGTGCCGCTCCTCCGCCGCAACGTCGGCTGCGTCTTCCAGGACTTCAAGCTGCTCCCGAACCGTACCGCGGCCGAGAACGTCGCCTACGCGCTCAAGGTGCAGGGCGAGAATTCCGCCAACATCCGCCGCAAGGTGCCCGAGGTGCTCTCGCTCGTCGGCCTCTCCGACAAGACGAACTCGCTCCCCGACGAGCTCTCCGGCGGCGAGCAGCAGCGTGTCTCGATCGCGCGCGCCGTCGTCAACCATCCGCCGCTACTGATCTGCGACGAGCCGACCGGGAACCTCGACCCCGACACGTCGGTCGGGATCATGCAGCTCCTCTACCGGATCAACCGCGCCGGCACGACGATCCTGATGGTCACCCACGACCGTGAGATGGTCG
>JALYRA010000141.1 GCA_030855545.1 Actinomycetota bacterium
GAGGTGAAAGTAGGTCGCGGCGCCGAGTTCGGGAACCGCACGCTGGGTTGTGTGAACAGCATCGAGGTAGAGCGGGTTCAGATGCTCCTCGGTCAGCTCGTTGCGCTGCTCCTCGAGGCGAGCGCGCGTGTCTCGGTCGGCGCTGTTCGCGATCGTCGGCGGCAGCATCCGGTAGCCGACCTGCTCGCCGTCGTGCGAGATCTCGAGCTTTGTCTCGCGTTCCGCGATCTTCTCCGCGTGCTCGCGGGTGAGCTCGCCGAGATACCCCTCGCACCCGAAGCGGAAGAGCTCCAGGTTCTTCGTGCCGTCGACGGCGAGGCCGACGCGCTTGACGGTCTCCAGGTCGGTCAGCTCGGCGTGGCGCTCGTAGATCGGGCGGAGCTCGAACTCGGGCTTCAGGCCCGCGTAGTGGAGGTAGTACTCCTCGTCGAGCTCTGCGATGAAGCGGTCGGCGCCGGCGCGGTAGCCGTCGAGCTCACGGTCGCTTGGGACTCCCTCGCTCACGGCTGCCTAGGATACGCATCCGTGCGGGAGTTCAGCGTCACGACCCAGAAGCGCAGCCAGCTCGTCGACATCACCGACCTCGTGAGGGCGGCACTCGGCAACCTCGACGGCGCTGCGGCCGCGCTCGTCTATGTCCCGCACACGACCGCGGGCCTGACGATCAACGAGCATGCCGACCCGGCCGTCGCGCGCGACTTCGAAGCAGCGCTCGAGCGGATCGTCTCCGAGGACTGGCCCTGGGAGCACATCGAGGAGGGTGAGGAGAACGCGCCGACGCACATCCGGGCCGCTTTCATGGGATCGGACGTGCTCGTTCCGGTCGAGGACGGGAAGCTCGCGCTCGGCACCTGGCAGGGCATCTTCTTCTGCGAGTTCGACGGGCCGCGCGAGCGGAAGGTCTACGTTACGGCCCTGTCATGATCGAAGTCTCGAATCTCACCAAGCGCTACGGCTCCGTGCTCGCGGTCGACGACCTGACGTTCCGCGCCGAGCCGGGCCGCGTGACGGGGTTCCTCGGCCCGAACGGGGCCGGAAAGACGACGACGCTGCGTGCGCTCGTGTCGCTACTGCACCCGACGAGCGGCGACACGACGATCCTCGGCCGCCACTATCCGGATCTCGAGGACCCGGTGCGCATGGTGGGGGCGATTCTCGAGGCCAACGCGTTTCATCCGGGTCGTACCGGCCGCAACCACCTGCGGACGATCGCCTCGGCCAGCGGGATCGACGAGGCTCGCGTCGACGAGATGCTGGCGCTCGTCAATCTCACCGCCGCAGCGAACCGGCGCACCAAGGGCTACTCGCTCGGGATGAAACAGCGCCTCTCGCTCGCCGGCGCGCTGCTCGGCGATCCCAAGGTGCTCGTGCTCGACGAGCCCGCGAACGGGCTCGATCCGCAGGGGATCCGCTGGCTGCGCGACCTGCTGCGCTCCCTCGCCGGCGACGGCAGGACGGTTCTCGTCTCGAGCCACGTCCTCACCGAGATGGCGCAACTGGCCGACGACGTCGTCATCATCGCCAAGGGCAGGCTCGTGACGCAGGCGCCGATGGCCGACGTGATCGCGGGGGGATCGCAGGGGACGCGCGTCCGCTCGCCGCAGCGCGATCGCCTCGCGGCTGCGCTGAAACAGGCCGGAATCGAGGCGAAGTTGGTCGGCGACGACGCGCTCGCCGTCGATGCGGAGCCGGCCAGGGTCGGTGAGATCGCGGCCGCGCAAGGACTCGTCCTGCACGAGCTCGCCTCGGAGTCGGGCTCGCTCGAGGATGTCTTCCTCGAGCTGACCGAGGGGGTGAGCACGCCCTCATGAGCCTGCTCGCGTCGGAGCTCGTCAAGCTGCGGACGATCAGGACGCCCTACGTCCTGCTGCTCGTGTCCATCGCGATCAGCGCGGTCGCAACCGCCGCGTTCGTCGGCAGTGGCGCTGTGGACTCGGACGAGGCAGACCGGGCCCTCTCACTCGGCCAGGGCGCGACCTTTGGCGCGCTGTTCATGGCCGTGATCGGGATCCTGATCGTCACGAACGAGTACCGGCACGGGACGATCATGACCACGTTCCTCGGTGAGCCACGACGGGTCAACGTCCTGCTCGCGAAACTCGCCGCGGCCGTGCTCGCCGGAGTCGTCTTCGCCGTCGCCGCTCTGCTGACGGCTGCTGCCGTCGCGCTGCCCTGGATGTCCTCGCGGGGGAGCTCGCTGACGTTCGACGGCCAAACGCTCGAGGCAGTCGGGCGCGTGCTGCTCGTGTATGTCATGACCGCTGTGTTCGGCGCCGCGGTCGGAGCGATCGTCCACAGCCAGGTCGGAGCGATCGTCGGCTACGTGATCTGGCTGTTCGTCGTCGAATCGTTGATCTCGCTCGTCTCGGGACTGCTGCTGACCGATCTTGGCGAGCCGGATCCGATCTCGAAGTTCCTCCCAGGCTCGTCCTTGTCCGGAGTCGGCGGCGGCGAGAACAGCGAATACGTGCTCGACGGCGGCTGGGCGGCGCTGCTCGCGCTGGGGTACGCAATCGGCCTTTCGGTGCTGGGAGCTCTCTCGATGACCCGACGCGACCCGTAGAAGTAATGGCCGCGCCGGTTCGCAATCACGAGGAGGTGGAGCTCCAGATCGACTCGCTCGCCTACGGCGGGAATGGGGTCGCGCGCCTGAACGGTTTCGTCGTCTTCGTGCGCCGCGGACTTCCGGGCGACCGCGTCCGCGCCCGCATCACCAAGGTCAAGCGCGGCTTCGCCGAGGCGCTCGCGACCGAGGTGCTCGAGCCTTCGCCGCACCGCGTCGACGCGCCGTGCGCGCACTACCCCGCCTGCGGCGGCTGCCGCTTCCAGGATCTCGCGTACGAGGTGCAGGCACAGGCGAAAGAAGATCAGGTGCGCGACTCCTTCAAGCGGATCGGCGGGTTCGCGGACGCGCCTGTCGAGCCGATCCTCCGCGCCGAGTCGGAGTTCTTCTACCGCAACAAGCTCGAGTACTCGTTCACGCAGACGCCGTCCGGCCCAGCCCTCGGGTTCCACAAGGCCGGCCGGTGGGACGAGGTGCTCGAGATCGAGAAGTGCTGGCTGACCACCGATCTCGGCAACGGGATCCGCAACGCCGTCCGCGACTGGGCCCGCGAGGAGAACCTCGAGGCCTACGACCAGGCCGAGCAGAAGGGCTACCTACGGCATCTCGTCGTCCGTGAGGGGCGTAATACCGGCCAGGCGCTCGTCATGCTCGTGACCGCACCCGGGGAGAAGTTCGAGCGCGGATATTTCGTCGAGGTGCTGCGCCGCTTCCCGGAGGTGCGGTCGATCCACTGGGCCGTGAACGACACGCCGGCCGAGGTGACGAACCTCCCGTCGACGCTCCTCTGGGGCGAAGACGCGATCGAGGAGGAGCTGCTCGGCCTCCGCTTCCGCGTCCGCCCGAACGCGTTCCTGCAGACGAACACCCAGATGGCCGAGCGGCTCTACGCGCTCGCGATCGAGTACGCCGGCCTGACCGGCGCCGAGACCGTCTACGACCTCTACTGCGGCACGGGGACGATCGGTCTCGCGATGGCGCCGCAGGCGCTCACCGTCTGGGGCGTCGACATCTCGGAGGAGTCGATCGCCTGCGCGCTCGAGAACCTCGATCTGAACTCGATCGGCAACGCGGCCTTCTTCGCCGGCAACGTCGGCCAGGTCCTCGAGGAGCTCGCCGAGCGTGCCGGCCCGCCGGACGTCGTCGTCGTCGACCCACCCCGCGCCGGCCTCGCCGGCAAGGCGCTGCGCCGAACGGGCGAGCTCGGGGCGCCGAAGCTCGTCTATGTCTCGTGCAACCCGACGACCCTCGCCTCGGACGTGAAGGTGCTCTGCGGGGAGTACGGCTACGAGCTCCTGAGAGCGAAGCCGGTCGACATGTTCCCGCACACCCCGCACGTCGAGACCGTGGCGTTGCTCACGCGGAAGTAGTCCGACTTCGCGAACGGTTCAGCGAGAGCGGACGCGAGAAACTACCGACGTCGGCCGCGGAGCTCGCGCCAGAGCAGATCGGCGTTCGGGAGCAGGAAGCCGAGGCAGATCGCGGGGAGGGCGGGGAGGCCGGCCACGTCGGTCGTCGCGGCCAGGATCAGCGTCGCGCCGAGCGCGGCGGTCATTCCGATCCAGGTCCAGGCGACGCGAAGGCCGAACCGGTCGACGGCTGCGAGGAAGAGCGCGAAGAAGAGGACATCCGGCGGGCCGAGGTTCGCAGTGTTGTTCTGGCCAGGGACGCGGAAGGCGATCGAGACGTTGTCGAAGATCTGAGGTTGCTCTTCGACCACGTACTCGGTCGGTCCGCGCCAGACCGAGATCGCGTCCACCCAGGGGATGATGACGGCGACGAGCGCCGCCCAGAGCACGGTCTCGAACAGGGTCAGGAACCAGAAGCCCAGCGCGACGAGCGCGAAGAGCTTCGCCAGATTGAAGAGGACGTCCAGATGCGCGAGCCGGAAGAGGACGGCAGCAACGGCGAGCGTCAGCCCGACGGGGAGGAGCCACCGCTCCGCCCGCAGCGGCAGCGCCAGCCAGATCAGCCCCAGCGTTGCGGGGAAGAGGACGAGCGTCAGGAAGAGGAGGTCGGGCCACAGGTCGGCCTCCCACAGGTGCCCGGCCCAGGCGGTGTACGCGCCGAGAGCGACGGTCAGCCCGCCGAGCGCAGCCCAGCGTTCGCGGCTCAGTACGGCGGTAGCTCTGCGTACCACGTGCCGACCGCCTTGAAGGAGTTCCAGAACGCCGTCTTTGCGGGCGCCTCATCGAGCGCCGCGTCGATGTCCGGGACGACGAGCGCCTCGACCGTGCCGGTGAAGCGCTGCAACGCAACGACGGCCGGGTCGATCGCGTCGGCGAGCGGGAACGAGAGCCTGTTCAGGAACTCGACCGTCTGCTCGCCCATCAGCACGAGCAGCTTCGGCTGGACGATGTGAAGCTCGCGCGTCAGCCACGGCGCCGCCTCCTCGAAGGTCTCGCCGCCGAACTTGAGGCAGTTCGTCCCATAGACCGCCATCGGGTCGACGTGCAGCCGCTGCAGCGACTTCAGGAGCGCCTGCCCGGCGCGCCCGAAGAAGGCGACGCCCTCCTGGATCTCCGTCGGCTTCGGGTCGTGCTTGAGCAGAAAGACGTCAGCAAGCGGGTGTCCGGAGCCGAGCACCGGAATGTGCAGCTCGTCACCCGAGCGGCCGATCTCGTCGCCGAGCTCGTTGATCTCGGAGATCGCCTTCTGCAGGTAGCGGTCGTAGATCTCGTCAGTAGGCACGGCAGCGCTCACGGGTCCTTGAACGGTTCTCCTCTAGCGCACCTTTTCCTTGACCTGCGCCACCCACTTGAGGCTCTGGAGGTAGGCGAGCGACTTCGGGCGGCGCAGCACCTGTGCGGTGCGCAGGGAGAGCAGGAACTCCTCCGGACCGTCGAATGCGCGCATCCGCAGCGCCCCCGTGCCGACGCCCTGGAGCACGTGCGCGTCCGACCCGGCACCTGCCGGAAGGCCGTACTTACGCGCGAAGCGAACCGCCTCGTCGTTGTAGCCCTCGAAGAGGAGCCGTGCGTTGTAGACCTCGAGCACGTCGATCTCGTGCAGATGCCGGTGCAGCGTCGCCGGGAACGGGATCGCGTGCATCCGGTCGAACGGGTGAGGCAGATAGACGACGCCGCCCTGATCACGGATCGCAGCGACGGTCTCCGCGAACGACATTCCCCGCGGGATCTCCTCCTGCAGGAAAAGGCCGATCACCTCGCCCTGGTCGTCGGTCTTCACCTCTTCGCCGGGGATGACGACGAGGTCGCGGCCGCGTGCCTTCTCGGCCGCCTCGCGCGCGCCGGCGAAGACGTTGTGGTCGGTGACGGCGATCGCGCCGAGGCCTTCGCCCTCCGCGTGGTCGAGCAACTCGTCGACGTCGATCGAGCAGTCGTGCGACCACGACGTGTGCATGTGCAGGTCGGCGAGGATCCACGGCCTGTCGGCGAGCGGCCCCGTGTCGCGGCGCCGAGTGCGCTTGCGGCCACCGAGGCCGCCGTAGATCTCGCTCAGCTGCCGGGCGACGTGGGCGAAGCTCTGCGACTCGGCCGCGGTGCGGCCCTCCGCGCTTCGACGCTCGCGCAGTGTGTCGTCCTCGGCCAGACGCGCGACTGCGGCGGCGGCGAGCTCTGGCTGCTCGAGCACGCCCGGCGGATCTGCAAGCGCGGCACCCGCAGCGCGGGCCTCGAGCCGCAGCCGCGCCGAACCGGTCGGAGCGGGAACGACGATCGACGCTTCCGCCAGCACCGCCGCGCGCGCTTCGGCTCTCTTGCCGGAGCGGACGGTCACCCGGTCGCGCAGCGCGAGCGGGATGCCTGGGCGGGTCGACAGTGGCTTCGTGCGCAGGAGGACGATCTCCCATCCGGGCAACTCCTTGAGCGACCTGAGCGCGGCGCGCGCGACCGGGAGCGAGCCCGAATGCAGCTCGATCGCGATCAGCTTCCGCTTCGTTCCCGGAGCGAAGAGCGTCGTGTCGACGCCTCGCGATACCACTCGATAGTCGCCGGGGAACCGCTCCGCGGCCGCAGCCGCAGCCGTCTCCGACACGGCAAAGAGGGCGTCGATCCGCGCCAGCAGCTTCTCGCGGTGCGCGCGCCTCGGGGGGTAACCGAGCCGTTCGGGTGAGAAGAACGTCGCGACGCCGAGCGCCTCGGAGTCGCGCAGCGCGAGGTACGAGATGCTCGGCAGGCCCGGCTCGAACCCGTGGACGACATCGAACTCGCCCTGCAGCAGCGCGAGATTCAGGTTCGCGCGCACTCCGACCGGAACGCCGAGGCTCGAGCGGCGGGAGATCGGCACGGCCGCGCCGATCGCGATCACCTCTGCGTCCGAGCCGGTGGCGAGAGCCCGGCGCCCCGCGATCAGGTCGGCCGTTCGGCCGGAGGGGGCGAGCACGGTGACGGTGTGGCCGATCGAGCGCAGCTCTTTCGCGATCCCGGCCACGTGCTCGTTGACGTCGTGCGGCTGTGACCACGCGAACGGGGTCACGAGACAGACTCTCACCCGTCGAGTGTAGTTAGAGTCGCGGCATGTCCGAGGTCACGATCAAGGCTCGCGAGAACGGTCCCTACCTGGTTACCGGGCCTTTCACGCTCACCGACACCGACGGCGCGGTCTACGAGCTCCCGGCCGGGTCCGCGGTCGCGCTCTGCCGCTGCGGCCACTCGTCGACGAAGCCTTTCTGCGACGCGACCCACAAGCAGGTCGACTTCGAGGCTCGCGAGCGCGCGGCGCCGTGAAGATCCGGGCGGCGGTGCTGGAGCGGTTCGGCGCCCCACTCGAGGTTCAGGAGCTCGATCTCGCCGAGCCGAAAGCCGGTGAAGTGCTCGTCCGCCTCGTCGCGTGCGGCGTCTGCCACACCGATCTCTACACCGCTTCTGGCGCCGACCCCTCCGGCTACGCGCCGACGGTGCTCGGCCACGAGGGCGCCGGCGTCGTCGAGAAGATCGGTGAGGGCGTCAGCTCGCTGTCGATCGGGGACCACGTCGTCACGCTCTTCTCGCCGCAGTGCCGTGAGTGCATCCACTGTCTCAGCTCCCGCACGAACCTCTGCCTCGCGATCCGCGAGCAGCAGGGCCAGGGCAACCTGCCGGACGGGACGACGCGGCTCTCGCGGGACGGCGAGCCGATCCGCCACTTCATGGGCACGTCGACCTTTGCGGAGTACACGGTGATGCCCGAGATCGCGCTCGCCCAGGTGAACCCCGAAGCGCCGCTCGAGGGGGCTGCCCTCTTCGCGTGCGGGCTCTCGACCGGGCTCGGCGCGGCGATGAAGACGGCAGCGGTCGAGCCGGGGTCGACGTGCGTCGTCTTCGGCGCCGGCATGGTGGGGCTCGGCGCCGTCGCCGGCTGCCGGATCCAGGGGGCGGAGCGGATCATCTGCGTCGACCTCTCGGAGGAGCGACTCGAGCTCGCAACGGGTCAGGGTGCGACGGAGACGATGCTCGGCGGGCCGGACACCGTTGAGCGGATCCTCGAGGAGACGAGCAGCTTCGGCGCCGACTACACATTCGAGGCGACCGGCAACGTCGCCGTGATGCGACAGGCGGTCGAGTCGGCGCGGATGGGCTGGGGGCTGTGCACGGTCGCGGGCGTCGCCGGCAAGGGCGAGACACTCAACATTGTCCCGCGCTTCCTGATCACCGGCCGTCGCGTCGCGGGCTCGTCATTCGGCGGGATCAAGGGTCGTGACGAGGTGCCGCAGCTGATCGAGCGGTGGCTCGCCGGCGAGATCGACGTCGAGCCGTTTCTCTCGCACCGGCTGACGCTCGACG